>JAJYSO010000325.1 GCA_021793535.1 Bacteroidota bacterium
CTATGTCATGGCCGGAGGAGACCTCTCAGAAAAATCGAAAGTAAGCGAGCAATACCTTTTGGATCTAGAGCGGGAAGCTTTCTTGTCCCTATGTGGAGAGCGCAAGACTTTAGAACGTTTACAACACATGTTGAAAACAGGGAAACCCCTGAGAAATTAAAATTTTAAGTCTTGCTACACCGAGCAACTTCCAAGAACACACCACACACAATCAACATTAAAATTAAAAAAAATGGAAACAGCATATATCGTCAAAGGGTATCGAACAGCAGTGGGAAAGGCCCCAAGGGGTGTACTTCGATTTAAACGTCCCGATGAAATGGCCGCAGAAACCATACAGTATCTATTAAAACAAGTTCCCCAGCTGGATCCCGGACAAGTGGACGATGTCATTGTAGGAAACGCTATGCCCGAAGGGGAACAAGGCCTGAACATGGGGCGATTCATTTCCCTTATGGCCTTAGACCGCGTGGATGTATCGGGAATGATTGTCAACCGATTTTGTTCCTCAGGAATCGAAGCCATTGCCTTGGCGACAACTAAAATACAAAGCGGAATGGCCGATTGTATCATCGCCGGAGGAGCTGAAAGCATGAGCTATATCCCCATGAGTGGCTTCAAGCCGGCCCCCAGCTATAAACTGGCCAAAGAAGGGCATTCAGATTACTATTGGGGCATGGGGCTCACTGCAGAAGAAGTAGCCCAGCGTTACAAAATTTCACGAGAAGATCAGGACCAATTTTCTTATGATTCCCATCAAAAAGCACTAAAGGCACAAGCAGAGGATCGCTTTAAAGACCAAATTGCTCCCGTTGCCGTGGAAGAAGTTTTTGTCAACAAACAAGGAGAAAAAGAAAAGCGGACCTACACCGTAACCAAAGATGAGGGACCTCGAAAGGATACCTCATTAGCTGTTTTGGCGAAACTTCGTCCCGTCTTTGCACAAGGAGGCAGTGTGACGGCCGGCAACTCTTCACAAATGAGCGATGGCGCGGCTTTTGTTTTGGTCATGAGCGAAAAAATGATGAAAAAACTTCAACTCGAGCCCGAAGCACGCCTAGCAGGCTATTCCACCGTCGGAGTCGAACCCAGAGTAATGGGGATCGGCCCCGCCTTTGCCGTTCCCAAAGTACTTCAGCAAACAGGGCTCACCTTAAAAGACATCAAGCTCATTGAACTCAACGAAGCTTTTGCTTCTCAGTCCCTAGCGGTCATCCGAGAACTCGATCTGAACCCTGATTTGGTAAATGTCAACGGGGGCGCAATCGCCCTAGGACATCCTTTGGGGTGTACAGGAGCAAAACTTTCCGTTCAAATTTTCGATGAGATGCGCAAACGCAAATACAATGGAAAACATGCCTTGGTCACCATGTGCGTGGGAACCGGGCAAGGAGCAGCTGGAATATACGAGGTATTCTAACTCTTTTTCCTTGTCAGCCTCCTGTAGTGCTCCACCGGTTTAAAAAATCAAAGGGAGCGACAAGATCAACACAAACCGCTTAATCCAAAAAACATGGCAACAGAATTAGTAAAAGGCGGTGAATTCATCATCAAGACTTCTTCGGCCGATGAGGTATTCACCTTGGAAGATCTCAACGAAGAGCAGCGCATGATACGGGCTGCCGTCAAGGAATTTATCGACCGTGAAGTGGTCCCCAACCACGATCGCTTTGAAGATCACGATTATGAATTGACCCAGAATCTACTCCAAAAAGCAGGAGAATTAGGATTTTTGGGGGTTACGCTTCCAGAGGCCTACAATGGATTGGAAATGGGCTTTAGCACCTCTCTTTTAGTGACGGACTATTTTTCCGGGGCTACCGGATCCATGGCCACCGCATACGGGGCACATACGGGGATCGGTACCTTGCCCATTGCTCTTTATGGAACAGCACAACAACAAGAGAAATACCTACCGAAATTAGCCACCGGACAATGGATTGGTGCCTACTGTTTAACCGAACCTACCGCTGGAAGCGATGCCAATTCGGGAAAAACCACAGCCACCCTCTCCGAGGATAAAAAATACTATTTACTCAACGGCCAGAAAATGTGGATTTCCAATGCCGGTTTCGCCCATACTTTCATCGTATTTGCCAGAATAGCAGATGACCCCTACTTATCGGCATTTATTGTGGAATACGACAAGGCCCATCCCAATGGTATCAAGCTGGGAAAAGAAGAAGATAAACTGGGCATACACGCCTCCTCAACGCGACAAGTCTTCTTTCAAAACACTAAAGTTCCGGTAGAAAACCTGTTGTGGGCACGCAACAAAGGTTTTAAAATTGCCATGAACATCTTGAACATCGGCCGTCTCAAATTGGGCGCCGCCTGTTTAGACTCTCAACGGCGTATCTTGGGTATAGCCACCACCTATGCTAACGAGCGGGAACAGTTCAACACCAAAATTTCCAGTTTCCAAGCCATCAAAGGAAAGCTAGCGCAAATGGCCACCAATGCCTACGTGAGTGAATCCGCTGTTTACCGCCTAGCAAAACTTATCGAAGACTGGACCGAAGTATACCAAAAAGAAGAGCAGCTCCAACCGCAAAAAGCCCTGCTAAAAGCCGTTGAAGATTTCGCGGTAGAATGCTCCTTAGTCAAAGTATTCTGCTCCGAGGCTGCCCAACTGGCCAGTGACGAAGGCATTCAAATTTACGGGGGAATGGGATACTCCAAAGAAGCGCCATTAGAAGCTGCCTGGCGAGATGCCCGAATCCCAAGAATATACGAAGGCACCAATGAGATCAACCGTATTCATGCCGTTGGTATGCTTCTAAAAAAGGCTTTAAAAGGAGAAATCGACCTGCTTGGCGTGGCCCGGAAAATACAGCGCACATTGCCGCAGCCGACGCAGCCGAATCCTGCAGAGGATTCCT
>JAJYSO010000326.1 GCA_021793535.1 Bacteroidota bacterium
AGGCGTTACAGCGGCCCTGATGGTTCTGCTGCTTTTTGAAAAAATCAAACCGGCCTATATCTTCTCCGGAGCAGTCTTGTTATTCCTCTTATTCGGTATTATTGACAGTACGGATTTTTTGGATGCCCTTTCCAATGAATCCATCCTGAGTATTTTTTTGCTGATCTTTTTAACCTATGGACTGCGCTCCAACTTCAATATCTTAAGTTGGATGGATCGTGTCTTTGGCAGCGCCAAAAAGGGAAGAGGGTTTGTACTGCGAATGTCCTCAGTGGTTTCCCTTTCTTCTTCTTTTTTGAACAACACCCCTATTGTTGCACTATTTCTCCCTTATGTATACCAATGGTCCAAACGCAACAAAATATCCCCTTCTAAATTATTGATTCCATTATCCTACGCCGCCATGGTCGGTGGGATGATTACCGTGATAGGAACTTCAACCAATCTTGTTTTAAAGGGGCTGGTAGAAGCTGAAGGAGAGACGCCTCCGGGGTTTTTAGACTACTTGCTCCCCGGGCTGCTCGTCACTCTTGGAGCAATAGCCTATTTAACCACCATTGGGTATGCCCTTCTACCCAATCGAATGGAACTATTGGCTACAATGCAAAAAAAGACACGGGAGTACCTGATCAACGTCAAACTTTCAAAAGACTCAGATCTATCGGGAAAAACGGTGAAAGAATCCGGATTGAGCATGTTGGATGGGGTGCAGCTCTACGAGATCTTAAGAAACGGCTCCAAAATTTCACCCATCCGCTCTTATGACAGAATATATCAAGAAGACACCTTGGTCTTTATCGGCAATACGGAGCGAATCATTGAGCTCTTTGAAAGAGAAGACGATTTTGAAATTCCTTACCTCAAGGAAAAAGAAAAACAACAAAATAAAGAAAACACAGAAACAGCAACTGCATCCTCCGAAGCAAATGCAGAGGAAGAAATCAAAGAGCGAAGAATCGTCGAAACGGTCATTCCGGCCAATTCCACCTTAACCGGCCGCACTTTAAAAAGCCTCAATTTTAATCAGCGCTACGATGCGGTGGTCATTGGCCTGCATCGCAATGGAGTGGAGTTAAAAGAAAAAATCGGACTCATCCCACTCATGCCCGGTGATTTATTGTTGATGGTTCCGGGAAAAGAATTCAGGAAACAAATTACCCAAGAAGACGATTTTTATGTGGTTTCCATTGTGAAGACCATCAGCAATGTACCGCATAAAGTACGGTATGGCTTTTTAGGTGTTTTAGCCCTTGTCCTTCTAGGGATGGGACTGGGAAAGCTCAGTTTATTCATCGCCCTACTGCTCCTACTCAGTTACATGGTGGCCGGGAAAATGATCAGCATTCAAGAATTAAAAGAACAATTCGGAGTCAATCTATTTGTCGTTTTAGTGGGGTCTTTGGCATTCAGTACAGCTTTGATCAATTCAGGAGTAGCAGAAATGGCAGCCAATACCTTTATGTCGGTGTTCCAGCACCTCGGTGATTTTGGCATCATTACGGGGATTTTTATAGCCACGCTGATCCTGACTTCCTTTGTGACCCACGTGGCTGCAGTGGCCATTATCTTTCCCATTGCTTTTTCCATCGGATCTCAAATCGAAGGAATGGACCTAACCGCTATTTTTGTGGCCATTGCCTTTGCCGCCTCCGCCTCCTTCCATACCCCATTCAGCTACCAGACCAATATGATGGTGTACGGTCCGGGAGGGTATAAATTCGGCGATTATTTAAAGGCAGGGCTCCCCCTGACCCTATTGTATACTGCACTTACCCTTGGTTTTATTTTCCTATACTATACTTAAAAACAACTGCCGTTCTTCTCTCTTCTCTGTTTTTGTTTATGTTCATAAATCGCTGCAATAATTATCTTTTTTAAACAGTTTTTGGAAGATTTATCCCATTTTTAAGGCAAACCGGCCCTTTTTGCTAAACTTTTTCATACAATGGGTAAATGAAGTATAAAAAGTCACATTTTTTGCATAAATTCAAGCAGTATATGCAATAAAGCAAGGCAAACTGCAACCTACTTTATCGGTATGCGCTAAAATGCGTATACACAAATGGAGAATAAAAGGTACCCGAACAAGATGAAATCATGGAGCCATCATCATCGAGATAGCGGTCAAAACGGGTAAAGCAGTGCATACTATTTTTACTTTTTAAAAATGTCAAAGAAGATTTTTGTTATCGTCGGTCTCATGGCCCTGCTCATAGTAGGTTATTTTTCCTTGGAGTTTTTCGTTAAAAACAAAATTGAAAAGGCCTTAGCCCATCAAGAAGACACTCATGATTTTTCTTACCAGCACCTGCACTTCAACCTGATAAAAGGCTCCTTATCCATGGATTCCATTCATTTAAATACTCCTACTTTGGCGTTTCATTCTGCTCAAGGAAGGCTAAAAGGCTTCAACTATTTCAAATACTTATTTAAAAACGAAATCGCCCTCCAAGAAGTCGAAGTTGATCGGCCTGTCTTGCAGATTTCCAAAGGGGGAAAAACCACTGAAGACGCCCGAGAGAAAGATACACTTGAGATGGCATTTTTCATCAAAAAAGTCCGCATTAAAAACGGACAACTTCAACTGCTTCGAGAAGGTAAGCCGGAGTTGAAACTCGATAGCTTTCAGGGAACACTAGAAGAGTTTATCCTTGACAAAGAAACCCTGACAGGTGATCTCCCCTTCCTATACAGTGATTACAATATTGAAGGAAAACAATTCTCATACTTACTCAACACCTTGCAGACCTTGACCGTTGATCATTTCCATATGAAAACCCAACAAGCCGATTTTAAAAAGGTGCGCCTTCTTCCTAATTTTTCCCGTGAGCAGTACACCAAAGT
>JAJYSO010000327.1 GCA_021793535.1 Bacteroidota bacterium
ATATTGGTCCTAACGTTAATTTACTGAGTTCCAAAAAAGCGCAGCACAGATCCCAAGATAGAAAATCAAAATAATTTTTCTTCCTTTATAAAGGTCTTTACCGCCTTTCAAAATCCTTATATTTGCCCGCTAAAGAATATAGAAACCATAGTTTATGCTCAACTTACATCCGGCCCAGATAGAGTCCCTCTCCTTGCATCGCGTAGGGAATAAAAGTAGAAATGAAAGCCTCTTCCTCTCTGAAGAGCCCTACCACATCGATGACGAATTACATTCCTTATTAAAAGAGTACTTCCTCAAACCTTTTCGAGAGAAAGAAGAAAATTATTTCCAATTTATCCATGAAGTGGATTTGGAGTTTCACGAACTTTACGAACTCATTAAGGCGATCTTCAACAACCCTCTTTCCGCACATGAAAACTCTCTAAAAATAGCCCGTAGGCTGTATGAGCAATCTCAACATCCCCATATTAAATCGGGTGAAGTTTATGTGGTTTATTTTGACAATGTTTTGGTAGACAATCAACGTACCGATGCCTTGGGAATTTTTAAATCGGAGCTAAAAAACGATTTCTTACAATTCGAAGAAAAAGGAAGCAACCTAAAAATGCTTTTAAAGCAAGGGGTAAACCTCAATAAATTGGACAAAGGAGCTCTCATTTTCAACGTAAACAAGGAAGAAGGCTACAAAGTACTATCCATAGATTCAAATCGATATGACACTAAATATTGGCTGGAAGATTTCTTGGGTGTAGATGTGTTGGCTGATGAGAACTTCAATACCAAGAGCTACTTAAAATTCTGTCAGAACTTTGCTAAAGATGTGGTCTTGCCAGCAGAAGACAAGCAGCAAGAGGTACTCTTTATGAATCGAGCCGTCAACCATTTTGCCAAAAACGACGAGTTTGAAGAGAGCAAGTTTTTAAATGAGGTCATCGACAATCCCGATCTCATTCCCGAGTTCAAACATTATAAAGCAGAACGGGCACCCAAATATAAAATTGAAGACTTAACGCAGTTCCCCGTATCCAACACCGCAGTAAGCGCTGCTCGAAAAAAAATCAAAAACACCATTAATCTCGATACAAACATCCAAATCAAATTAGATTTTGTCAATCCTGAAAGTGCCGAGCGATTTATCGAAAAAGGTTGGGACCCTGAAAGGGAGATGTATTATTACTTGGTGTACTTCAATAAAGAAGATAAAAAATAACACCTCTTACCTCCTTCTGCCGAGGTAGTAGGATATTTTAGAAACAACAAAGGTTTTGCCGATTTGCAAAACCTTTGTTTATTTTATCATCCCTACTCTTGTCTCCTTACACAAGCAAAAAGGGGAAAGCTGATATCCATCAAATTAGTTTTCAGCAAACAAGTCTGCCAACTGCAATTGAATGTTATTGTATTTCACGCCGGATAAATTACTGGTAATGGCAATGACCACCTCTGAATCCGGATATACGATAAACTGCGTAGTGCCGCCAACGGATCCCCCGCTGTGTCCTACCCAGAAGTTTCCTTTGGGGCTTGTTCCATCAAACCACCCCAACCCGTAATGGGTTTCTTTTCCATCTGTGGTCTTTTGCGATTTCCACAACAAATCTACCGTTTCACGATCTAAATAAGTAGCGTATAACATGGCATTCCCAAATTTCAAAAGGTCCTCAGCTGTTCCGATATAGCCCCCGCCAGCCCATTTGTTACTATTGTCTACATAAGGAGCATTCACCAATTCTCCTTCTTCATTTTTATCGTAAAAAGAGGTACGGTGTAAGATAATTGGTGTTACCTTATCCGCAACCGTTGCATCCATATGCAAAGGCTCAATAACATTCTCACGCATGTATTTTAAATAATCTTCCTTGGAAGCGCCTTCCACTACCGCACTGATAATCGTCCACCCAAAGGTACTGTAATGGAATTTCTCACCAGGTTTAAATAGCAACGGGTCGTCTTTAAAAATATCCAAACTTTCATTGACATCTTTGTAGGGCTTACTGCTCAAGAACTCTGGACTTTCGGGCTCGCTGGTCCCTTTATAGTGCCGGATTCCTGCGATATGTCCCGCCACCTGACGAGTGGTGATTTCATATTTCTTTTTAGGAAAATTGGGTACGTACTTCTGAACAGGAGCATCCAAGTCTACCTTTCCTTCGCTCACTAATTTCCCCAAGGCCACCGAAGTCAGCGTCTTGGATACACTTCCAATCCTCATTTTGGTACTCGGCCATACCGGCACCTTATTTTCCAAATTGGCATACCCAAAACCTTCGGACCAAATCGTTTTACCCTTTATGGAAACAGCAACCTGCATTCCAGGTATATTTTGAGATCGCATCAAGGTATCGATCATATAACGAGCGGTCTCAACCGTTCCTTCATACGCTTTTTCAATTCCGGGTTCCTGGACAATTTGTTGTTGCGCAATCCCCGAAAAAGAAAGGCTAAGACATAAGAAACTGAAGAAAAAAAGTTTAATGAAATCTTGTTTGTAAAAATGCATGTTTTGTTACTTTAGGATAATACTTCGTTTTATTAACAATACCCAAAGATAGTTTTTTAGTGAACTTTAAGGATTAGAAATGCCTTTTTTAACTGATATAATTCCAAATATTTTTATGCCTGGAGAGCATTTTATAGGTGAAAGCAACGCGCCTGTTCTGGGGCTTGGTCAAGTTCGGATCCAATTTTAAAAGTTGATGGGCATAGGCTCGAGCAATTTTTAAAATTTGATTATCTGCCACAATATCGGCTATTTTTAAGTTCAATACGCCGCTCTGCTGAGTCCCCATCAAATCCCCGGGGCCTCTCAGTTTTAAATCCACCTCGG
>JAJYSO010000012.1 GCA_021793535.1 Bacteroidota bacterium
AACTCCTGTCACGGCATTGGCTCCATATTGTACACCCATAGCCCCCTCGACAATTTCTATTTGCTCAATATCATCCAAGTTAATCTGAGAAATATCGATGGCATTCCCAAAGCCTTCATCTCCGATTAAAGGTACCCCATCCACTAAAATTTTGATATACTCCGAATTAAAACCAAATTGCTCCAACCCACTGCGCCCTTCTCCCGGGCTTGGAATGACATTCAGATTCAGGTTCTGCTTGAGTACGTCATCCAACGTATTCCCTGCCATGCGTTTGATGTCTTGTTGGGTCACTACTTCGACTTCAAAAACGGAGCGATTTACTTTTTGAGGGTTGTATTGCCCGGTAAAAATAACGGGGTCTAAATTCTGAGGATCGTCAAAATCAATCCATGGGTTCTTGGTGCTTATGGAGTCCTGTTGTTGTGAAAAAAGTGTAGAGCTACAAATCGAAAGAAGGATAAAAAAAGTAAAGCGTACGGCCATTTCCATTGAGGGGTTAATTGCTGTGAATTATAGAATTCAAATACGAACCCTTTTATTAATTAAGATTGAATAAAAATAACACTGCAATATTACAGGCTTATCTCTGGTATCGAGATACGCTCTTGGGAATAAAACATACGAGAAAGGGAATTTTTAAGCCTCTAGGGTTTTTCCGGGCTATAGCCAAAAGAGAAGGAGCCATTCGCTCCCTAAAAATTTATGTGGATGGTAACTGAAAATAAGGTGCCTTATTTGGATACCGAACCGGTTTGTTCCAACCTTTTCTTTTTCGGTAAAAACCTATACAGCATTTTTTTTACAAAATTCCAAAAGAAAGATCCTTGGCCCAATAGGGCACCAATAATAACCAACATCAGCATCCAAAGTGGTAAAATAAGGATAAACCGCAGCGGGACAAGGATGATCAACGGAATAATCTCTGCCGTTAACCCTAACCAACTTATAACCGGCTTGGCAATCCACGCAGTAAGGGACCCATTAATGGCAAAAACACTAAAAATAATGGCAAATTGAAGATTAGACTTCACCTCCCATCGCGCTTTAAGTCCCTTAAACATAGCTATATTTTAGCTGGCGAAGATAGTTAATTTTTATAAGATCTTCCTCATTTATTTATAACAGCTCTAAATAAGTACGTATTTTTGCAAAAAGTCTTTCTGAATATGCCGACAACCCCCAAAGTACTTATCGCCTATACAAGCCTTACAGGGAACACCGAAGAAGCCGCTTTTTTACTGAAAAAAGAGCTCGAAAAAATAGGTGCCCAAGTAGATATAGACGAGTTGGAAATGCTTTCCCCCAGAAAATACCTAGATCAAGATATCTGTATCGTAGCAACCTATTCTTATGATAGTGGAGGCGAGGTTTTGCCAGATGAAGCCCAAGGTTTTTTTCAAGAATTGGGGGGCTTGGATTTGACAGAAAAAGTGTTTGGTGTGATCGGCTCTGGACAGGACTTTTATGAATGGTATTGTGGAGCCGTAGATCGCTTTGAGGAGCAGTTTGAAAAAGCAGGCGCTCGTAAAGGAGCGATGTCTATGAAATTCGAATGGGATATTTCAACACCTGAAGACCAGACTAAGCTTTTGGCTTTTGCCACTGATTTGATCGAGGCTTATCAGGAAAAAGTTTAGCTGTAGAGCCGAGAACAAGTTGCTCTTCCCCTTATCAGGGCTTCATTTTCTCTTTTTTTCCTATTCCTTGAATGAACCCGTGATAAAAAACGGGAAAAGCCTCTCGCCAATACAGTGCTCCGTGTCGACCATAAGGATTGATCATGTGTTCTATTTGAGGGTCTACCCGCTTTTTAAGCAAGGCAATGATACGGTTAATATCGTCGGTCATCTTTACAAAGCTCCCATCCTTTTTTTCTCGATTCTCATTGCTTCCTGAATAAAAGAAATAGTGTTGCTCTGCAATGGATTCCAACTTTGTTACCTGTGCAATTTCTTTCTCTATATGTCCATAATCCAGCCAAATGGAAGGTGAAAATATTCCTGCCCAACCAAAGGTATCCGGATATTCCAAAGCCGCATATAAGGAAATGAGTCCACCCAAAGAACTCCCGGCTATACCGGTATACTCTTTTGCCCTCAAGGTCCGGTAATGTTTATCCACATAAGGCTTTAACGTCTCCACTATAAAAGCTAGATAAGCCTTCCCCTTGGGCTCTGGATAAGCCGTATTCGCATGGTAATAAAATTCTGGGATACGCTTTTCCATATCCGGGTGATGATCAATCGCAACAATAATCCCCGGCTCCTTATATTGATCCAGGGTTTCATCTACCGCCCACTCAATCGGGCCGATCCGCCCTCTTGAGGTTGCCTCATCAAACAAATGCTGCCCATCTTGCATATACACCACAGGATAGCTCTTTTGAGTATGAGGGTACTCTTTGGGCAGGTAAATCCATATTTTACGATAATCCTTCAATTGGGGCATGTAAAAAGAGTCCTTTAATACATGTACATTTTCCGAGGCTGTGGAAGCGGGGAAATCATCACGCCATCCCTCTATTTTGCAATAAAGATTAACCTCTTTTTGAAGATCGGCTATCCGAGGGCCGGTCAACTTCCCATCGGCCGTACTCTCCGACTGCTGCCAAGTTCCTCGGGTAAACTTAAACTCTATACGATCTCCTGGAATATGCGTATAGGCTACACTTAGCTGGTACACACCTTTCTCATTTCGGATAAGCTTGAGGCTTTGATCATCCGGTTGCCAATTGTTGAAATTACCAGACAAGTAAATATCCTCCCCCAAATGTGAGGGAGGAATATCCTCTACGTATATATTTAAAGTACCCTGTGCGATGGCTATTTCAGTACTCAAAATTAAAAGAAGAAATAGAACACGATTCATGCCTTATGTTGTGGCTTATTCCACTTTCATTTTATACAACCCACTCACCAAGCCTCCTACATCCACACCAAAAGCTTCTGTTGCAGTATTGGTTGCCTGATCGTATAAGAAGTATCCGTTTACGTCTCCAGTATTGGTTCCCACTCGTAAATAAATATTTCCATCCAATTCCACCGCCAATTCAGCAGCACCTTGGTTTCTGGCTGCAGGGATTCCCTCTATTGCTGTAAACTCCTTAGTATCTATGTCTACCTTATAAAGTTTCCAAATATCTTGAGTGTTGATGTTTCCATTAGGCCCACCTGTCAGGGGCTCTGTATTGGCACTGACAATCATCATTCCATCATGAAGAAAAACACCTGTAAACTTGCCTTCATCCGATGGGTCAAAATCGCTGTATTCTATGGCCCAAGAAGAGTCAATATCGGTAGAATTTGCTTTGATTCGATTAATTTTTGCTTGTCCACCCAAAGCACTTCTTCCTTGGGTAATAAAATAAAGATCACCGTTGCTATCAAAGTTATACATTCGGTTTTCATTGACATAAGCAATACTTCCCGTATTTTTTACCGTGATGGTTTTCTCCCACTTTTCTGTGGCTATATCAATAACAGCAATATAAACATCCGGATAAAAGTCATCCCAGAATCCTTGCTGACCGCCAACGCTTGACGCATAATTTAAATCAGCAAAAAGCTTGCCTTCCTTGATTGCCAAAAATTTTCGTCCAATAGAGCGGAACGTAATTCCCTCTTCATCAACTCCTCTTTCATTGACGGCTTCTGCCATGTCCAAAGAACCTATTCTGGAAAGGCTTTCTGGATCAAATTTTTGAATCTTAAGGGGCTCGTCCATATCCCAATAAAACCCTAAATCTTGAGAAGCAATTACAAAATTGCCCGATCCAGGCATGCCTTGTCCTGTTTGTAAAAACCCGGCGGTATAAACTTTTCCATCGGGTTGAACCGCTATTTTTTCAATGCCATTGGCATTGTCTTCAGTGGAGTACTTCTTGTACAATGCATTTTGGAAAGGAATAAATCCTCCCATATTATTGCCTTGTAAAGAGTTTCCCCCAATATTATCAATCAACCCAGATGGCAGTTCATCATAAGCACTGACAAAACCCGCTTTGCTTCCCACAACTCTCTCACTGAGCGTCATCAGTACGTACTTGTAGGTAGCATCCGGATTTTCATTTCCCGGTTCCTTAATAACCTCATCATCACTACTACAAGCGGTGGCAAAGAGTACGCCTATTACCAAAAGGCACAATCCTACTATTTTACTTATTTTTTTCATGATTATAATTTTAATTAATTGAATAACTGATTTTTACTTGAAAACTTCTTCCTGCCTTTTGCACCCGATAAAAATCGTAAAGCTTAGCATTGGTGATATTTTTTATTTCTGCTCCTATATGAAGAGGAAGGTTCCCCAACCGGTAATTGGCTCCTATAGAGACCAAATGTTGATCGGGAATTTTGGTGGTGACATCCACCTTACTGCTTCCCCACAGCCCTAAAAAACCATCCGGCTCTTTGTCTTTGGGAATAAAATTGAGGTAAAACTCTCGCACAAAATTGTAATGGGTATAGAGGTTGAGGAAATCTCCCTTGCTCAACACATCTTTGAGTTCCGCATTCAACCCCAAGTTATAATAGAAAAAAGGAGTGTTGCGCAAACGCGAGTGATTCTTCCATCGATCCACTGGGTCGGTAATACCGTACATACGATTGCTGAGGTAGGTCAGGTTCCCTTGAACGCTTATAAACCTCCAAACTTTCGCTTTAAGGTCAAAATCAAATCCAAAGCCCCGTACATTTTCAAGGTTCTGATACTGCGCATAAGGAGACTGAATAGGAACCAGAAGGATCATTCCTTTGGTTTGCCGGTAATATAATCCGGCTTCCATTTGGTATTTGCTCTTCTGTAAACGATAATTAAGGTTGAGGTTCAAACTGCGTTCTGGCTCTAAATCAAAATTTGGAACACGGGTATCACTGTCTCCAAAAAGCTCTTCCTGATCCGGAAGTCTTCTGGCGTATTCCCCGGAAAGCCGTATCAAATGCTCGCGGTCAATTTCATATTTAAGTCCATCGGCCAATCCCCAAGAATGCCCCTGTGTACCTTGGATCTTATCCAACTCTGTTTCCACCGCACGGAATCCATCCACTCCCTCAGAACGGTAACCGTAATATTTTACATTCAAATTATTGGTCAACTTGTTCTCCAGAATCGTATAATTCCAACCCAATCCTGAAGTCAATTTCAAATATGTAGCCGGAAGGCTTAGCACATCGATATCAGTACCTTGAAATTTGATGCCCAGCGGATCACTCCCTTTCCTTTTGGAGCGTGTCACCACCACATTTCCTTCCAACTTATGCCGCCCATTCAAATCAAAAGACAGGTTCGTCCTCGAGGTAAAATTGTCATAGTGTATTTTCGCCTGAGAGGGCTGCGGGCTTTCACCCACCCGATGGGGGTTCGGGGTAAAATTCCCATGCCAATCGTATTTTCCAGCTAAGGTGTCTACCCGTTCTTTGGTAATGCGGTTATAGGACAAAAATTGATCGAACTTGAGCCTGCCGTCAAAAAACGCTTTTTTATAGCGCAGCGAAGGGATAATCGAGCGTTGATCTAAGGTAATGGCCCCATAGGCATCAATCATCAGTGTAGGATGCTGCTGATCGCGATGGATACCATAAGTAGCCAAACTCAGCTGCATATCATCTACCCAGGCTTTATTTTTAAGACCAACATACGCCTCTCCATAGTAACTTTTATAGGCATTATGAAAGAGCCGAACGTTTTCCCATGTAGGAATTTTGGTCTCAGGATCAGGCACTCGCGCTTCCACATCATAATCGTTATCGGAATAATTGTAGAACACCTCTCCACCGGTATACCAGCCCCTGTCTCGGTCGGCATAATTCCCTGTGGCCGAAATCCGATGGGTATTAAAAGATCCTATTTGATAGGAGGCATTAAAATCCGTGCGATTGTGATTGTTGGTTACCAAATTAACAGCACCTCCCAAGGCATCCGCTCCCAATGAAATGGGCAATACGCCTTTATAGACATCCACTCGTTCCAAACTGTTCAAGGGCAAGTTTGAAATATTGTAGCCATCACCAAGATAGTCCAAGGGAATTCCATCTTTGAAATAGCGTATGGATTTGCCGTGAAATCCATTGATGGAGACTTCGGTATTGTTCCCTAATCCACCGCTTTCGCGAATGCGAATCCCTGCCGATCGGTTCATTAATTCTGCAACGGTCGCCGGCTCTCGAGAGACCGATTTAACATCGACCACTTTAGCCGAAACGATCTGCTCTCTTGCTTTCTCCATGCTGGTTTTACCTTGCACAACGACCTCATCCAATTCCGTACGGCTTTCCTCCAATAAAAAGTTTAGGGTCAAATCCTCTCCTGCTGCCAAAGTTAAACGGCTTTCTATCGTATTAAAGCCTACCGCATCTATCAAAAGAGTATATTCTCCTGGAGCAATTCCGGATAACCGATACTGGCCTTGTTCATCAGAATAGGCCAGATGATCCGTTCCTACCAACTGGATAACTGCTCCCATAAAAGGGGTCTCTCCATCCGTAGTCACCACTCCTTGTATCTCATTAACTTGCTGAGCATGCAAGGAAAAACTCAAGAGTAGAGCACTGATAAGCAGCCATCGGTTTTTTAATATTTGAGACATGAAAAACAACCTCAACTTTAATGATTCCAATCTTTTTTACTAAGTAGAATAAATCTAATTAAACTTTAGTTCGGCAAACATAAGCCTAATTTTATTTTTTAATTGTCGTGTAAAGGGAATAATTACTACGGGAAAGGGATTTTTTACCCCATTCATATAAAGCCTTCGTATTTCAGGCTGCTTTTGGAGTTTAAAATCCCCAAAGAAATAGGGTAAGGTTCCATGAAAAGGTACCCTTTTAAAAATATTCCGCGTAACATACCTTTTCTTACCGCATTGGTAAGAGGAGAAACCAAAAATGTATATAATTTTGCCTCCAGATTCAGTGGTCTTGTCCCTTTTATGCTTATGTATCGATAAAAAGCCGGATCTTTGACGATTACTGATCTATGAAAAACACAAATTTCTGTTTTTAACACGAAACTAACTCACCATGAAAAAAGCATCACTCCTTTTCTTTACACTCGCACTGATAAGCCTTGTGAGTTGTAAAAACCGCACCACATCAACTGCAGATCAAAATAAGAGCAAGAGTGATCAAACGCTCACTCTGACAAACAATCACCGCGAAGTGACGATTCCTTTATCTCCACAACGCGTAGTTGTTTTTGATATTGGCGCACTCGATGTAATGGATGATTTGGGAGTGGCCGATCGCATTGTGGCCATGGCCAAACAAGGAATTCCTCAATACTTACGAAAATACGAAAGCGATAAAGACATTGTCAATGCCGGAGGGCTCATGGATCCCAACTTTGAAAAAATACACGCTGCGCGCCCCGACTTAATTATTATTGGGCTACGTCAACTCAAGGATTACGATGAATACGCCAAAATAGCTCCCACCTATTTATACGATCTGGATTATAAAAATTTTGTCGGCTCTATCCGAGAAAACGTAAAGGCATTCGGTCAAATATTTGAAATAGAAGACCAAGCAGAAAAAAGATTGGCTAAAATGGAAGCGGTAATTGAAAAAGAAAAAGAAAAAATTGAAGAGGGCAATGCCAAAGCGCTGCTTGTCCTTTATAACAATGGGAAATTTTCTGCCTATGGCAAAGGCTCCCGCTTCGGCTTTATGTTTGACGATTTTGGGGTCTTGCCAGAAGTTGACAACATCAAGACTTCTACTCACGGCGCTTCCATTTCCTCCGAATATCTTTACGATCACAATCCGGAAGTTCTTTTTGTCATCGATCGAAACGCGGCAATAGGAGAGGGGGCCATCCAAAAAGAAAGCATAGAAAACGCATTAGTTAAAAAGACAAAAGCTTATAAAAACAATCGCCTTATCTACTTAAGTCCCGAAACTTGGTATATTGCAGGAGGAGGAATTCAGGCAATCGAAAAAGCCGCTCGAGAAGTGGGAGCTGCCTATTGAAAAACCTTCCTTGAATACTCTCTATAACCTCATCTTAAAAATATGCTCAGAATAAAACCCCTTCAAATAGCCCTAAAGGTTAGTCGAAAGGAATACATTACTCCGCATTATATTCGTGTGTTTCTTGAAGGTGAAGAAGTCGCAAAGCTCGCTGACACAACCATCGGAATCAACAACAAAATTCTCATTCCTCCTAAGGGAACCGACAAGGTTTACTTTCCGCAATTGGATCCCGAGACCAGGCGTTGGAAACCGCAACCCCCGGCGCTCGCTTCCATTATACGCACCTATACACATCGGGGTATAGACTTGGCAAAAAATGAAATCTGGATCGACTTTGTCGCTCACGGAGATGAGGGCCCTGCCTCAAAATGGGCAATTGAGGCACAAAAGGGGGATTCGTTAGGCGTCATGATGAAAAAAGGAAAGCGCACACTTTACACCCCTGCATCCCATTATCTATTGATCGGAGATGCCACCGCAATCCCCGTACTGGCTTCTATTCTGGAAGACCTGCCATCAACGGCCACAGGAACCTGCATCATCGAAGTTCACAGTAAAGAAGATGAACAAACACTGTACACGCGAGCTGCCATACAGTTTATATGGCTCCATAACCCCCAGCCCCAAAATGGAAGCCGTTTAACGGAAGTCTGCAAAGCCCAGCCACTACCAGAAAAGGATCGTTTTGCATATATAGCAGCCGAATTCTCCTCAGTCAAAGCCCTGCGTCATTATTTAAGAAAAGAACAAGAATGGGCACGTGACGAACTTTATGCCTTTTCGTATTGGAAGGCTGGAAAGGCAGAGAACGAATCAGCCTCTTCAAGACGTGAAGAAAGAGAAGGATAATTCTGTTTACAACGAACGGCACCCGATCAACATCCTGCCTCTGTTTGTAGGCTGAAAAAAGCGGTTTCCATCATCTTGATACTCAAAGAGAAAAGAGGGCAAAGAATTCCTCTTGTCGTATTTTTTATTCCCTAAAGGGCATGTATGCTTTGTCCTGGGGTCCCTATCTTTGGTCTAGACAATCGGCTTACTAATGAACAAAGCGTACCGGGTCGTGTTTAAACCCTTGATATTCTTTTTCATTTTTTTGCCACAAGATGAAACACTTGATCAGGAAAGAGGAGAACCTTGTTTACTATTGGGTCTTTCGAACAATGTCGGGTTCTTTACTTTACAACTCAGGAATGCCCTTGTGTATTCCTTCTTCCGGAACCCTCTCCTCTTTCTCTTTTAACCCATGAGGATTCTCCTTAATACGTTCAACCCCTGATAGAAAGGAAGAAGCACATCAGGAATTTTTAATATCCCTCAGATATAAGGGTTGCACCTTTTCGTTTTTCTTTCTGCAGATCGGGGCTCTTCTATGCCCAGCTATCCCCCCAATCTTTTGTAAATCCAAGAGAGAGTAACATCCGTTTTTTGGAGAGTTCTACAAATTTTGTTAACTAGTACCGCAAAAGGCTCAAAGAAAAAACCAGACCATTAACCGACAAATATGAACACCTCACCTAAATCCCTCTTGTCAAGAGTAAGAAACAACCTACTTTTGGCAGTGAATTCTTAAAGCAAAGCATCAAGATGAACTCGGAAGATTGGAAATATGAGAAGCGGAAAGGACAGCACAAGTTTTTCGGTCCTTTTATTATTGTTTTTATTGGTCTTGTTTTACTCCTGCAACGCCTCCCCATTGACGTTCCACAATGGGTATTCTCTTGGAACACCATCCTGATAACAATCGGTATCTTATTGGGAATCAAAACGCGTTTTCGGCACTGGCTATGGGTCGTTCCTTTCCTCATCGGAATTGGGAGGATCTTTGCCAACCATTATATCTCAGAGGAATACCACAACCTGATCTTCCCATTAGGGCTCATTCTTTTTGGGGGTTACATCTTCCTTTATACGCTCTTTATCCAAAAAAAGTGTTGTCCCTATTATCAAAGGGCTCTAAAAGGGAAAAGGGGTAAATTCCAATACCCTCCCGGACAGACTACCGTCGATCAGGACAGCTTTGTGCGTATTGAAAACTTTTTTGGTGGAACCGACCGCAGTTTTATCTCCAAAAACCTAAAGGGGGGCTATATCAAAAACACTTTTGGCGGCGTGCGCATCAACCTGATGCAAGCAGATTTTGACAGCAGTATTGATATTCATGTGGAAAACACCTTCGGAGGAATCACGTTCTATGTGCCCAATAACTGGAAAGTAGTGGCCAAACTCGATTCCCACCTGAGTGGAATAGACGATAATGGTTATGTGGAAAATCAAGGAGGAGAAGACACCAAATACCTTGTTTTAAAGGGGAAGTCCATTTTCGGAGGAATCGAAATAAAGAATTTCAAATAGAAGAGTATGGCTTATCAACCCTTTAGCGATAAAGAAATAAGGCGATTTTTTGCCTTTTCTTGGCTATTTGCCTTTATTCTATTGCAGTTCATTTTGCAGTACTTTTTAGGCTTATCATGGGCCGTTGCCTTTTCCGACAACATTCTGTTTATTATTCTTTTAATCTTTACGGTAGGGATTGCCAACAAGTCAAGTTACTTGTCAAAGCTGCAAGGTTATCAGTTCATTCCTGCTTGTTTAGTCCTTTCACTTTTTGCCGTTCTTTGCATAGCTCTGCACACCTTTATCTTGTATTCCTTAAATCAATCAAACGAAGCTTATTTAACCGTTCTCTTTCAAATCTTACCCTTTCGATTTTTATACACCTGGTTTGTCATTATCGGCTTCACCTTTATGAATTATGTATGGCAACGCTTATCGGAGAGAAAGAAAGCGCATGAAAAGGCAGAAAGCTTACGAAAAATGGCGAAAGAAGCCGAGTTGGATAAAATTTACCAACAACTTCATCCCCATTTTTTGTTCAATAGCTTAAACGCCATCAATACACTTATCGAAACTACGCCTCAAAAAGCTTCCGATATGATTCAACAGCTCTCTGACTTTTTACGAGGGAGTCTGAAAAGTGTCAACGAAGAATTCATTTTATTTCAAGATGAAATTCAACATTTAAACCTCTACCTAGCGCTCGAAGAAATTCGCTTCGGAGAACGTTTAAAAACCATTATAGAACTTGACCAAAGTACCTCTAAAAGTACCATTCCTCCCTTAATTTTACAGCCCTTAATCGAAAATGCAATAAAGTTTGGTCTGTACGGAACCTTGGGAAAAGTCACCATACAATTAAAATCGCATGCAGATCATAACCATCTCTACCTTTCCATCTCCAATCCTTTTGATGAAGACGCACAGCCACCCAAAGGAACTGGATTTGGATTAAAGTCTGTAAAAAGGCGCTTGTTCCTGCTCTACGGAAGAAGTGATTTGGTCCAAACAGAAAAGAAAGAAAATATTTTTACAACCTGCTTAAAAATTCCTCAATATGATGGTCAAAGCCTTAATCATTGATGATGAAGCCTTAGCTCGAGAAAACATTAAAAATCACTTACAAGCATATTCAGAAATTCAAGTGGTAGGGGAATGTAGTAACGGTTTTGACGGTTTCAAAGCCATTCACCAATACCAACCAGATTTGGTCTTTCTCGATATTCAAATGCCAAAAATCAACGGGTTTGAAATGTTGGAATTAGTGGACGAAAAACCAAGAGTTATCTTCACCACGGCTTTTGATGAATACGCCTTAAAAGCATTCGAAACCGGAGCCGTAGATTACTTGTTAAAACCCTTTTCCAAAGAGCGTTTTAAGCAAGCGATCTCCAAATGCTTAGCACAAACCCTTTCAGCAGCACCACATGCCGTGGAAGAATATACTGTCGATATGCCCGAGCGTCAAAATCAGATCGTGGTAAAGGATGGAAACAACATCCAAATCATCCCGGTAGGACAAATAAAGTACATCGAGGCCTACGACGATTATGTCAAAATTTATACTGCTCAAAAAAAACACATTAAAAACACAACGATGAAATTCTTAGAGAAAAGTCTAAACCCCAAACTTTTTGTCCGGATACACCGTTCTTATATCCTGAATACCAATGAACTTACCAAAATAGAACCTTACAAAAAGAACAATTACCTCGCCATCTTAAAGGGAGGTGAACAAATTCCCATCAGTCGATCAGGCTACCAGCGCTTGAAAAATAGACTGGGAATATAAAGTATACAGGCTTGCTCCTGTTCTTTTTTAGGAAATCCTTTTATGCCACAATCGAAACAACTCATGATGAATACAAACCGTCTATCTCTCTTTCCTATGCAAAATAGTTTTCTAAGACTGCTACTGGTCTTGTTATTGGGAGTGGGAAACCTTCAACTTTCGGCCCAAGAAAAAATCAGTCTCAAACAAGCCATTTCCCACGCATTAACCTATAAAGCTGATGCCATCAAAGCCGAACTAGAAGTAAAAAATGCAGATTACCAAATTGCCGAGGCCCGCTCCGGAGCACTTCCTAAACTCAATGTGGATGGTTCTTTAACCTATAATCCTATCCTCCAAAAAACAGCCTTACCCGGCGATTTTTTAGATGCTCCGGGGGAAATCTTCATGGTTCCCTTTGGACAAAAATGGGGATCAAATGTGGGCGCTCAAGTCGAACAAGCTCTTTTTAACCAACAAGTTTTTGTCGGTTTGAAGGCCGCGCGAACCACTAAAGAATTTTATCAAGTCAACCAAAAACTCACCGATGAACAATTGATAGAGAAGGTGGCCACAGCCTACTACGAAGTGCTTTCCACAAAAAGTCAATTAAAGACGATCGACAGCAGTTATGCCAATATTGAAAAAGTTAAAAGGGTGATCAGTGGATTGTATGACAGCGGTTTAGCCAAGAAAATTGACCTTGACCGAACCAATGTCCGGCTGACCAATACCAAAACCTCACAAATCCAATTGCAAAAAGCCTTAGAACAAAAAGAAAACGCGCTCAAGTTCTATATCGGAATGCCCATTCATCGGCCCATCCTGTTAGAAGCATCGGACTTGGAAGTAAATGCACCACCGCTTCCGGCAGAAATCGATGTCAACCAACGTACAGAAATTGAGCTTATGGGCAAGCAAAAGCAGTTGCTGGAATACCAAGTTCAAGCCTCCAAAGCCGCCCTGTACCCCTCTCTTTCCTTAATCGGAAACTATGCTTGGCAGGCCACCGGGGATGCTTTCCCAATCGGGAAAGGAAAATCCGATATGGTCTACTGGACAGACTATGCAGCGATAGGTTTACAACTACATATTCCCATATTTAACGGACTGCAGACCAAAGCCAAGATCAATCAGAACAAGATTGAACTCGAGTCCTTAAAAGCGGACTTAGCGGACTCGAAGTTGGGCATGCAAATGGATTACGAAAACGCAAAGGCTCAAATTCAATCAGCGCTCTCAGCCATCGGAAACCAAGAAGCCAACCTTGAGCTCGCACAATCGGTTTTTAGCGATACGCAAAACAATTATCAAAACGGCTTGGCATCTTTAACCGATTTGTTAGAAGCTGAAACCGAGCTGGTGCAAGCGCGTAACAATTACACCGATGCTATTTTAGACTTTAAAATGGCAGAAATTCAACTGTACAAATCTCAAGGAGACTTAGAGGAATTGATCAAATAAAAACTTACACAAGCTATAGAAATGAAAAAAGGCAAGAAAACACTCGGTATTATCATTGCTGCGATTTTATTAGCCGCCGGCGCTTATAAAATTTATACCAACCAAAAAAAAACAAACCAGGAAACCAAAATCATCGCCGGAAGTAATGCAGAGGTCCCCGTCAATATAACAACTGTAAAAAGAGAGACCATCAAAAATGTATACGCTGCAAATGGAAATTTGGCTCCCTTTCAACAAGTAGAGTTGTCTTCGGAGATTTCAGGTAAGGTCACCCAGGTTTTGGTAAAAGAGGGTGACTATGTCAAAAAAGGTCAGTCTTTAGCCACCATTAAAAAAGACGTATTAGAAGTAGGCTACTCCAATGCACAATCTGCCTATCAGAACGCCCTTGAAGACAACCGACGTTTTGAGAATGCATACAAAACCGGAGGGGTGACCAAGCAACAACTGGATCAATCTCGTCTGCAATTGGAAAATGCGAAGAATAACCTGCGACAAGCAGAGCTCCAAGTTGGGGAAGCAAATGTGAGAACCCTCTTTTCGGGGTATGTCAATCAAAAGACCATTGAGCCCGGAGCCGTCGTAGCCCCCGGAACCACTCTTTTTGAGGTTGTGAACGTTTCAAAATTAAAACTCAAGGTAAACGTTAGTGAGAATCAAGTCACGCGCATTTACAAAGGAGATACCGTACGTGTGAAAATAAGTGTATTTCCCGATAAAGAATTTTCTGGGCAGGTCTCTTTCATCGCGCCCTCAGGAGATACCAGTTTGAACTATCCCGTAGAAATAACGATCGACAACCCGAATGAAGAAATGCTACGCGCGGGAATGTATGGCACCGTTTATTTCTCTAACGGGAACAAAAATGGCAAAAACACGTATCTGGTTATCCCCAAAGACGCCTTTGTTGACGGTATCAGCAGTAATCAAGTCTTTGTGGTCCAAGAAGACCAGACCGTGAAGCTCACTAACTTGAGTATCGGTCAAGTTTTCGGAGAAAAAGTAGAAGTTTTACAAGGGCTAAAAGAAGGTGAAAAAGTGGTGACTAGTGGCCAAATCAACCTGATTGATGGTGCCAAAATTTCAATTATCGACTAATTCCTAATCCTGGAAAACCAACAAAATGAAAATAGCAGAAATATCTATAAAGCGCCCCACACTTGTCATTGTTCTTTTTACGATCCTGACCTTGGGGGGTATCCTCAGTTATTTTTCGATGAGCTACGAGTTAATTCCAAAATTTGAAATTAATGTGGTAAGCGTGGCAACTGTATATCCTGGAGCCTCTCCATCTGAGGTAGAAACAACAGTGACCAAAGAAATTGACGATGCGGTCTCTTCTTTGGAAAATGTCAAAAAAATCGAATCCAAATCTTTCGAGGGACTTTCTCTGGTGATGATTACCCTGACTGAAGACGCAGATGCGGACAAAGCGCTCGATCAGGCCCAACGAGAAATCAATGCCATCTTATCTGATTTTCCGGATGATGTCAAAGCCCCTTCTCTCCAAAAGTTTTCGATGGATGACTTACCCATTATTACGGCTGGGGCGACCTCCAATCTCAATAACAAGGAGTTTTTTGACCTTTTGGATAAAAAAATACAGCCCATACTCTCTAGGGTAAAAGGGGTGGCACAAGTCAACTTAATTGGTGGGCAAGAACGAGAGATAAAGGTAAACTTAGATCAAGCTAAATTGGAGGCCTATGGGCTTTCCATTCCCCAGGTGCAGCAAGTTATCTTAGCCTCTAACTTGGATTTCCCCACCGGAAACATTAAAACGCGGGAAAGTTCAACCATTATTCGGCTCTCTGGAAAATACAAAGACGTCGAGGAGTTGTCCAATTTGGTCATCAGCACAAATGAAGGTTCACAAATCCGGTTAAAAGACATAGCCTTTGTGGAGGATTCAGAAAAAGATGTTGAAAAAGTAGCTCGGATTGACCGAAAAGCCCCAGTGCGTT
>JAJYSO010000328.1 GCA_021793535.1 Bacteroidota bacterium
TATCATGCGTTTGGGAATTGATATTCCAGCCAAACCTGCCCATTCTGTTCCTGCTGTAAAACCTACCGATTTTGCCTATATTTATCCCATTTCTATTGATGAATTAAACCTCAATAACTTAATGGAAAACAATTAAGAGGAACAAACTCAAGGATATCGGTTTTAAAAAAAGAATAGCTGTCTTTATTTTTTAGGCAGCTATTTTTATGCGATGTTAAAACAGGGTGCTAATAAAGGCGCAAGAAATAGGCTGTAGAGTGTTGGAAGTATAGACGCCTAGTTATGAAGTAAGGCCTATGTGGCCACGGACATCTCAGCGTGCTTTTTCCATTTATACCTTATTATCCCCCTAGGCTAATCTTTCACAACTGCTGGATAAATCCTTTTCTCGTGTACTATTGGGGTATTCGTAAAGAACCAAAGGGCAAACTCATTCTCATAAGGTTTAAAGGCTGTTTATTCTAAATATGAGGGAGAAGCTTAGCTTATTCCTATAATGACCTGTAGAGCTTAATATTTTGTTTTTTATGCATATAAAAGGAGGGCTGTCTCCCCTTTTTGCTTGAGAAAACAGCCCTTCTTGTTGTTTTCAGCGGATACTTTTTAGTGAGGAAGAATTTCCTTTTGATGCTCCCATACAGGCGGATCTACCCCCAATAAATTCTTTACAAAGAAATCGCGCCGTTTTCGCTCTCCAAAGCTGCCACCGGAACCATGGCCGGCCCCAGGCACAAAGACTAATTCAAAATCTTTGTCTGCTTTAATTAAAGCATTTACAACTTGCATGGTAGTGGAGGGATCGACATTATCGTCCATCTCCCCAACGATCAACATCAAGCGTCCCTGTAATCGATAGGCATTGTCAACATTGGAACTTTCTGCATACTGAGGGCCAATAGGGTAACCCATGTATTGCTCATTCCACCATAGTTTATCCATCCTGTTATCGTGACTTCCCGCAGAGGAGACGGCCACCTTGTAAAATTCAGGGTGAAAGAGAACGCCTGCAGTGGAATTTTGCCCTCCAGCGGATGTTCCGAATATCCCAACCCGGTTGAGATCCATATAGGGGTACTTTTTGGCTGCTTCTTTCATCCATAGGATACGATCGGGAAAACCGCCATCTTTCAAGTTCTTGTAGGAGACATCGTGAAATTTTTTAGATCGATTAGAAGTTCCCATACCGTCAATTTGCACGACGATGAATCCCAGTTCTGCCAAAGCGGCCAAATGAGGGTATGCACCAAAGTTCTTGGGAACAAAAGAGCCCTGAGGTCCAGCATAAATATACTCGATAACCGGGTAGGTGTTCTGGGGGTCAAAATTGGAAGGGCGCACGATAATCCCCCAGATATCCGTAACCTTATCTCTTCCCTTAGCGTGGAAGACTTCCGGATATTTCCAGCCAGAAGCTAATAAATCATCCACATCTGCCTGTTCGAGCTCCATGAGCACGTTCCCATTCTTTACGCTTCTTAAAACAGTAGTCTGAGGGGAGTCCACTCGAGAATAGGAGTCCACAAAAGTTGTATAGTCTGAAGAAAAGGTGGCATTGTGATTGGCATTTTCATGGGTTAAGGCGGTCAGCCCTGAGCCGTCAAAGTTGACCTTGTAATATTGTATAAAATAGGGGTCTTGTCCTTCTTCCTTACCGCTACCGGCAAAAATGATGGATCGCTGCTCCTGATCGACATGGACCACTTCCCGTACTACCCATTCTCCCTGGGTAATTTGATTTTTAACCTTTCCAGTTGCCCCATCATAAAGGTATAGATGATTCCAGCCATCTCGCTCTGATGCCCAGATGATCTCTCGACCATCTTGAACATCTTTGCGATATTTTTTACCACTAAATCTATTATAACTGAAAAAGGTTTTGCTTTTCTCTGTAATGATAGGTGTTGTCTCTCCTGATTTTCGGTCCACAGAAAATACTTGATACAGTTGGTGCCCTCTTTGATTATACTCAAAGGTATAGGCACGACTGTCTTCTCTCCAAGAGATGTGGTCAATACTATATTGATTGAGGATGATAGTGGGGTCTACGGCAAAAGATTCTTTTTTTTCGATATCAAATAAGACGGGTTGCTTTTGGGGAAGCGCATCTCCAGGTTTTAGATAATTCCTACTGTGCAGGATGGGTTGGCGTTGAGACTCCGGAGAAGATTCTACAAAATAGATCTTTCGCTGGACATTGGGTGTAACGCGTAGGGCTACCAAATTTTTAGAGTCTGGTGACCAAAAGACTTCATCCGAGTAGTATTTACCCATTCCCCCGTCGAAACTCATCTGGATCTCCTGCTCATCGTCTGCCGTTTTTTTGATGTATAAGTTAAAGTCCTTGGTATAGGCCACCCATTGTTTATCTGGAGAGGTTGTTTTTCGACCCTTTTCTTGATAGGCGTCTCCCCAGTACCCGCCAGAGCGTTCTTCTGATCTGTCTTTTTCACCCAACTGGTTAAGGGTATAGTCGTCCAAGCTTAACGCCCACGATTTACCAAAGGCTTCAAAAGTCATTTTTGAATGCGCCGTGAATTCGAGAGCATCAATGGGCAAATCTTCTGCTTTAACCTTTTCTCCACTTTCCTGCGCCAATCGCTTGGCCAATTGATGATGATCGAAGAGGGGTTCTTTTTTTCTTTTCTCGGGATCAACCTTTAGGTATACTTTTCTGTCTTTACGTTTGTTGACATACCAAAACATTTTTTCTTCTGTTGACCAGTGAAAGACTCTGGGGGCATCAAAAATTTGATCGTTAGCCTGTTGAGAAACACGGTCAGCTCTTTCATAATCCGCTGCTGTTCCTTGTCCATG
>JAJYSO010000329.1 GCA_021793535.1 Bacteroidota bacterium
AGAAAAAGAGAGTTTGTTTTCAAGAGCGAACCGAAAGTTATTGACCGATCCGCTAAATGGAGACAATCCGATTACGGTTCAGATCCTCGGAATTTGTTCGGCATTGGCCATTACGGTCCAATTGGAACCGGCTATTGTCATGGCCCTAGCCGTGATTTTTGTGATAGCGGCCAGCAACGTGAGTGTTTCTTTAATGCGAAATATCATTCCGGGCCGAATTCGAATCATTGTACAGTTGGTTATTGTTGCCGGGCTGGTGGTGTTGATTGACCAGTTCTTGGAAGCCTATGCGTACGATGTGAGTAAACAGTTGTCCATTTTCATTGGATTGATTATTACCAACTGTATTGTCATGGGGCGCTTAGAAGCCTTTGCCATGCAAAATGGTCCCTACAAATCCTTATTGGATGGAATCGGAAATGGGGCCGGGTACGGGTTGATTCTGGTCGTTGTGGCTTTTTTCAGAGAGCTCTTGGGATCTGGAAAGTTGTTGGGATATGAGGTTCTAGGCCATAATGATGTCGAACCCGCCAAATCTACAGGACTGTATGCATTGGGATATGTGGACAACGGGATGATGTTGTTGGCACCGATGGCCTTAATTGTGATCGGTGTTTTGATTTGGCTGCAACGCACCAAATACAGAGACTTAATAGAAGAAGAAGCTTAATCTAATCACCTAGAGAATTATGGAATATCTTAATTTATTTGTCAAAAGTGTTTTTATAGATAACATGATCTTTGCCTACTTTTTAGGCATGTGTTCTTACCTGGCCGTTTCTAAGAATGTGAAAACGGCGGTTGGACTGGGATCTGCAGTAATTTTTGTATTGGCCATTACTGTGCCCATCAACTACTTGCTCAATAAGTATCTTCTGGAGAAAGGAGCCTTGGCTTGGTTGGGGGAAGAGTACGCTAGTATTGACCTGAGCTTTTTGAGCTTGATTATCTTTATTGCCATTATTGCAGCAATGGTGCAATTGGTGGAGATGGTGGTGGAGAAGTTCTCTCCCGCCTTGTATGACGCTTTGGGGATCTTCTTGCCGCTGATTGCGGTGAACTGTGCTATCCTTGGAGCTTCTTTGTTTATGCAAGGTAAGAATTTTGGAAATAGTGCAGAAGCTTTGGTATATGGCCTGGGCAGTGGTGTGGGTTGGTTCCTAGCAATTTTAGCCATTGCGGCCATTCGCGAGAAAATGGTCTATTCCAATGTTCCTAAACCCCTAAAAGGGTTGGGGATCACCTTTATTATCACTGGGCTTATGGCCATTGGGTTTATGAGCTTCTTAGGGATATCATTGTAAATTTAAATATAAACTTGAATTATGAGCCTTACTACAGTTATACTCGGGATCGCCATTTTCCTGTTGATGATTTTGCTTTTGGTCGGTATTTTGTTATTTGCCAAGGCAAAACTTGTCCACTCGGGTCCTGTGAACATCAATATCAATGACCAAAAAGACTTGGAGGTGAATTCCGGGGACACCTTATTGTCCACGTTGAGTAACCAAAAGTTATTCTTGGCTTCGGCCTGCGGAGGCCAAGGTACATGTGGAGAATGCCGATGTATCGTCAAAGAAGGCGGCGGTTCGATCTTGGCAACAGAAACTCCACAGTTTTCTTATAGAGAAATCCAAAACGGATGGCGTTTGGGATGTCAGGTAAAAGTGAAGCAGGACATGAAAATTCAGATTCCGGAATCTGTTTTTGGGGTCAAGAAATGGGAGGCAAAGGTGGTCAGTAATTACAATGTGGCCTCCTTTATTAAGGAATTTGTGATTGAACTTCCCGAAGAAATGGATTATCAAGCGGGAGGGTATATTCAGATTGAAGTGCCGAAATGTACCGTAGAATATAAGAATATCAATATTACTGCACACCCCAAAGAGCATCCTGGAGAGCCAGATAAATTTAAGACGGAGTGGGATAAATTTAATTTGTGGCCCTTGGTGATGAAAAATGACGAGAAGACCGAGCGGGCGTACTCCATGGCCTCTTATCCGGCTGAAGGTCGACACATTATGTTGAACGTTCGTGTGGAGACACCCCCTTTTGATCGTAAAAAAGGCGGTTGGATGAACGTGAATCCGGGAGTGGCTTCTTCTTATATTTTTGGATTGGAACCTGGAGATACTTGCTTGGTTTCAGGACCTTATGGAGAGTTCTTTATCAATGAAAGCGACGCAGAGATGCTGTACGTGGGCGGAGGTGCTGGGATGGCTCCTTTACGCTCGCACTTGTACCATTTGTTTAAAACCTTAAAGACCGGAAGAAAGGTGACCTTTTGGTACGGAGGGCGATCCAGACGAGAGCTGTTCTACATCGAACACTTTAGACACCTGGAGGAGCTCTTCCCCAATTTCAGGTACTTTATTGCTTTATCAGATCCTTCGGAAGAGGATAATTGGAAGGTTAAAAAAGACATTGACGATCCGGAAGGAGATGGATTTGTCGGATTTATTCACCAGGCGGTTATCGATAACTATTTGAGCAAGCACGATGAACCTGAGGAGATAGAACTTTATTTCTGTGGACCTCCGATGATGAACATGGCCGTGGAAAAAATGGGGCAGGACTTTGGAATTCCAGACGAGAATATTCGTTTTGATGACTTTAATTCCTAACCGAATACAAAAAACTATATTTATGGAAGCACAGTTGGAGACAATGGCCTTTTCTTTGTTTGCTATGCATGTGCATTATCTATAGGGTTAAAGTCCCGAACGGGCTTATTTTGACGAGAACCGTTAGTTGAGGGCAAGGGTGTTTATCGCGAGGTAAAATCTGAAAGAAGCCTAAGACAA
>JAJYSO010000013.1 GCA_021793535.1 Bacteroidota bacterium
CCAAAAGCGGTAAAAACAAGATTATCTCCCTTTTTAAATTGCTTTTCAAAATCAGCTAAAACCAGGGGGATGGTTGCCGATGTCGTGTTTCCATATTTACGGATATTGCTCAACAACTTGGCATGATCCATATTTAAATGTTTTACAGTGGCATCCATAATGCGTTGGTTCGCTTGGTGAGGTACGAGCCAATCTACATCCTCGGATGTCAAGTGGTTACGCGCCATTAATTCGGCGCTAATGGATGACATGGAAGAAACGGCATGCTTAAAAACGATTCTTCCATCCTGAGCAAGATACTGTTTTTTTAGACCAATATTATGTTCATTTAAAGGATATTGTGATCCTCCGCCGGCAACTTTGAGAAAATCCCTTCCGGTCCCATCGGTCTTCATGAGCTCATCCTGAAGCCCAAGGCCCTCTTGATTGGGTTCAAATAATGCTGCTCCAGCTCCGTCTCCAAAAATAATACAAGTTGTCCGATCTTCATAATTCACAACGGAGGACATTTTGTCGGCCCCCACCAGTAATACTTTTTTATAGCGTCCAGATTCGACAAAAGCACTGGCTGTGGCCATCCCGTATAAAAATCCGGAGCAGGCAGATTGTAAATCAAAAGCAAAGGCATTAACGGCGCCGATTTGGGTAGCTGCAAAAGACCCTGTGGAAGCAATCAACATATCGGGGGTTGCAGTAGCAAACAAGACCAAGTCAATCGTTTTGGGGTCTATATCGTTCTTCTCGATCAAGTCTTGTGCGGCCTTTATTCCTAAAAAAGAACTCCCTTTGTCGGGGTCCTTTAAGATGTGTCGTTCTTTGATGCCGGTTCGAGCGGTAATCCAGTCATCGTTTGTTTCCACCATTGTTTCCAGTTCTGCGTTGGTGAGCACGTCATCTGGAACATAGGAGCCCAAAGCGGTGATTGCTGCTTTAATTTGCCTCATGCTATCCATAAAAATAATTCCTTGACCCAAAAGTCAAAGACTCCTGCAAATTAGCGTGTTTTTATCACTAATTCAACTTGTTTTTGTAAGGGTAAGATTCACAGGTTGTTATAAAAACAAAAACCTTCACTGGGTGAAGGTTTTACTTCGGTAAAGACGTGTTAGTCTTCGCCTTCTTCTGTATTATCTATAACGACGCGACCTCGATAATATAATTTGTCTTCGTGCCAGTGTGCACGATGTCTCAAGTGTACCTCTCCTGTTACAGAGTCTTTAGATAGTTGCGGCGTAGTTGCTTTTTTATGCGTACGGCGCTTATCTCTTCTGGTTTTTGAAGTTCTTCGTTTTGGAGTTGCCATAGTTGCTTATTTTTCGTTTAATAACTCTTTCAATTTGTCCCAACGGGGATCTGTATTATCTGTATTGATGTCCGTTTTATGTCCGGGCGATAATTCTTCCAATTTGTCTAAAATAGCAGAATCCATGGTACCGTCGAGTACTTTTGGATGCACTTTCTTATAAGGTACGGCTAAAACGACGACCTCATACAGATACTGCTTTACATTTATTTCATGTGCGCCGTAAGGCAGCACGATTATTTCATCATCATCTTCTTCATAAGTACTGCCGAACTTCACTACGATTTCTAGAGCCCCTGTTAGGGGTTGGTCGTAGGCTTCGTTGCTCACGTCGCAATTGACATTTACCGTTCCATGTACTGTAAAGAACAACTCAAGCATATTTGCCTTTTTAACCAACAGCAAATCAACGGTTACCTTAGCTTGGTTAAACTCTTTATAATCAAACTCTTTGTCAAAGAAGGCGTTGTCTAATCGGTACTCAAATGTGTGCTTCCCCTCCTTTAACCCAGCAAACTGGATCTCATAATCTTTACTTTTCTTCTTCATTCTTTCACTTTCGGGCGTGCAAATATATAAAAATTAATTATTATGACGTGTATTTATTAACAATTGAAAAAAAGCTTTCTTCTCATGTTTAACCTTCTGGGGCAAAGTCTTTTAATCTTCCTTTAAAAATGGAGTTATCCGCGCTCCTTCTTACTTTTCAACACGTATTTTTTGAGCGGGTTTGCAGAGATTTCTTTGTATTCTTCCCTGCACTTGAACAGGTCGATTCCGCTGTAAATTGCTTGCCTAAAATTATGGGGGTCCATGGTGTTTTTTCCGGCCGTAGCGTAATTTACCCCTTGGTCGCTGTTGAGGACTACGCCGATGGGTCCCGTAAAATAGTTGACCATGGGTAAAGAGGACCAGCCTTTATAACAGGCTTCTGCTTTGGCGATGTCAAAATCGATAAGGGCATCAAAATGTTGATCATTATGAGTTTCAAAAAATCGGGTGCGATCGTAGAGCCCATAAATCAAGAGGTTGTTATCGTTGAGCTCTTGGATGTGAGCGTTGAGTTCTGCAGTGGCTTTTTGGGCATCGTTTTCCGTTTGCCAGCACGGCTTTAAAACCGCAATGCGAGGGCGAGTAACCCGAAAGGATTGCAGCAGACTTTGGGTGAGCAATTCAAGTTCTGCGGTGAAGGCTTTGCGGTCCAGTTTTTTTTCTGGATCCAGTGGCCGGGACCGAAAATTGGCAATTCTCAACTCTTCGTTAAGTTTGAGCACCAATGTTTTTTCGGGTAGAAGCTGTTGTGCGTCGTTTTCCTGTTCATAATTCCCGTGAGGGGCCAGGATAAGTACATCGATGTGTTTATCTTTTAACGCATTGAAGGCAGCGTCGAATGCCATTTTTGCGTGAGGGCCATCTGAGGCCTGTCCAAAGTCTATTTCCACCCGCTCTTTCCATACATTTACAATGTTTATTTTGCCCTCCATAGCTTCTTCTGCTTTGGATATGGCATGGAAATGGATCTTGATCCCCAATTGTTTTTTTAAAAAGCTCATCAGCCGTTTGTTGGCAAAAATGACCGGTGTACAGAAATCGACCATCAGGATATCTTCCAATGCTTTTAAAATCAATTCACCTCCTACTCCATTTAAATCGCCAATATCGAAACCAACTTTTATTTTTTTGTCGTTATTCAAAGCCTTTATGTTTAATTTTACAACGCAAATGTAATTAAATAATCGGCAACATATGTTTACAGGTATCATAGAAGAATTAGGAGAACTTACTCATATAGAACATGATCAGCAAAACATGCACCTGCGGATCCGGGCTAAAATGACCCCTGAACTTCAAATAGACCAAAGTGTGGCGCATAATGGGGTTTGTCTAACGGTTGTGCAGAAGACAGTGCAAACCTATACGGTTACGGCTATTGCGGAAACGCTTTCCAAAACCAACTTATCTCAGTTAAAGGTGGGGGCACAATTGAATTTGGAGCGTGGAATGAAGATGACCGACCGTCTGGACGGTCACATCGTGCAAGGACATGTGGATCAGACGGGGGTTTGTACACGAGTTCAAGAGCAGGGCGGTAGCCACCTTTTTGCTTTCTCCTATGATCCCACCCCTGAAAACATCACTATAGAGAAAGGTTCCATAACCATCAATGGCGTGAGCCTCACAGTAGTGGACAGCTCGAAGGACTCCTTTAGCGTAGCGATCATTCCCTATACATTTGCGCATACGACCTTTAAAGATTTAAGGGAGGGAGACCTAGTCAATTTGGAGTTTGACGTGATCGGAAAATACGTCACACGGCTGCACGCATTATACAAATAGAAAGACGAGCTCGCTTTAAGAAAGCACGATCTCGGCGATGGATTTAAAAAATCTCAAATAATTTATTTGGTACATAACGCGGGATTCTCTATTTTTGGCGCACGTATTCTGATTCTTTTTTCGTTAGTTATAAAGAGGTTGAGAATAAATAAAGGTCCTATAGCTCAGCCGGTTAGAGCATCAGACTCATAATCTGAGGGTCCCTGGTTCGAGCCCAGGTGGGACCACTGATAAACCCTTGAAAGCTTTTGTTTTCAAGGGTTTGCTTTTTCGGGGGCAAAGCTCAGATTTTCTACTTTTGACCAGTACCTAAATATGGGAGGAGGTCAATTTACTCATTTATTCAAATTTCAATACGTCGTATTCTTGGGTTGCTTTTTTAACGGTTTCCAAAAGGTCTGTGAATTTTGGGCTGTCTTCTGGAATCATATTGGTTTGCATCGTTTTATAATCGTCTTCCCAAGCTTTTATAAAATCGTCTGGTGGAATAGGGTTTAAGTTTGGTTAATATAATGTATTATAATCTACACCACGCATTCCATTAAAACGTTCTCTATGTTCAATTATAGAAACTATTAGTTCTTGATCGTAGGCTTTGTCTTTATGTTCGCTATTGTAGATTTTTGTAATATCATACAAATGCCTACTTAAACGTTCTACCCGAATTTTGTCGTTAGGTTTTTGAAACTCTTCGTGTAATAAAAACAGTTTTTCCAAATAGGTGCGTTCTGGGTTTACGCTGGGAACCGTTATGGGTGAATCAGCAAACGGACGTTTGGGAAATTGCTCGCCTACAAATGATATGATTTCGCAATTTGTAAAAGGGTCTTTTAAAGAACGACTGCCTAATTCTACCTTTACTCTGGGTAACACATACTCTGAATGCTCTGTAACCCCAGGATAATAAATTAAAATAGATACTGGGTCTTGGTCTCCATCGCCTAAATTTTCAAAATCGAAGGTAACATCTGTATAGCCTTTTTCTGCAAATGCTTTTTGTAAGGCTTCATAAAATATGGTGGTAACAAACTCAAAAGATTTTTCTCTTAACTTTTTTACTTGGGATTTGCTAATCAAACCACCATCAAAACCTAAATACTCTCTGTTTAGGGCTAAATCTATATCTTCAGAGAAACGTTGTATTAAATGCCACGCTTTGCTTAATGATGTACCGCCTTTAAATAATAGATTTTCGGCGACATCTAATTGCGAAAAAATAATATCAAGGGTTTGTACTACCCACCAATCTTTTTCTACAGCATATACAGGCAAACCTTTTTGTTGCGCTACCGCAGTAAAACTTCTACCTTTTCTGCCTCTTTTAATGTATAAAACTCTTGTGCTGCCATTTACAATGCTTTTGCCATTAGTTCTGCTATCCATTGTGGTGCTAATCCAATGTCGTGTTTTAAATCTTGCTTATCTTCTTTTAATAACAGACTTTGTATTTTTTGTAATTCTTGGGGTGTGACTTTGTCCTTACCAATATCTTTTAGGGCTTGAACCACCAATTTGCTAATCTCTCCTTTTAGTGCCAAGTTTTTAGGCGTTGTTTTTTTAAATTGAATGGTATGCTCGCCAATTTTTATGGTTCTGGGTGAACCATCTGTTAAGTACACAATGCGCAATGGCACTTGGGTAGATAAGCCCAAAGCGTTTTGTGCTTGCACTCCTGTAGGTAATAAACGCGCCTTATCTCTTTTAGCAATGGCAATGGCTACTTCTTCAGCATTAGGCAATACGTCTTGATTAAGCAATTTACTAAAGGTTGGTTTAGCATAAATACCTCTTGCTAAACGGCTTATTTTTTTTGCTTTTACCAAACGGTGCAATGCAGTATGTACTGCGCCATTGCTACCGAGGTCTAAAAAATCTTCTATAAACAGAATCGTACCAGGTTTAGTATGGTTTACTTGTTCTGTAACTTTATCATTTACACTTTGCATAATACCAATATAGTATTTTGTAAGTTGTTTAAAAATATTTGTGAACTATTTGTGCTATGAAACTTACAAGTATATGCCCTTTAATAACAAAACATACCATGTTTTTATAACGAAAAGGTGTTACTTTTTGTTACAAACCACCTATTGTAATCTTGCAACTATTTGTAACTAAACTATGCTAAAAAAGTTACAAGGTGTTTATACTTGGTAGTTGTTTATACTACCTCGATTTCTTAGACCAGTAATAAGCTTTTCTTAATTGATATTTATGCTGCGTTTTGGTGTCTTGAAATAGGTTTTTGACCTGTTCCTTGATGTTTTCTATTATTGTATTTATCGATCCAGATCATTATTCCTCTGAATAACTCAATTCCATCGTTGGCGGGGTTTAAATAGATATGCCTGTACTTTATGGAACGCCAGAAACGTTCAATATAAATGTTATTGATTGCACGTCCTTTTCCATCCATTGAGATTCTTATTTTCTCCTTTTGTAATAGTTCTACATATTGACTACAGGTAAATTGGCTTCCTTGAAATTAGAACACGATCCGGGCAGGGAGATGTTCGTGGATTATGCGGGGAAAAAGCTGGAGATCGTTGATCGACAAACCGGAACGGTGCTCCCTGTAGAAGTCTTTGTAACGATCTTGCCCGACAGTCATTATACCTATGTCGAAGCCTGCAGGAGCCAAAAACGAGAAGACTTTATCGCTTGTTGTAGCCACGCCTTACGGTTTTACGGGGGTGTTCCCAAGGCCATTGTCTCGGATAATTTAAAGTCGGCCGTTACCCGCGCCAGCAGGTATGAACCGGTAGTCAACCGAACCTTTAAGGACTTTGCCCGCCATTATACTTTGTAAGCGGTGATAAATGGACATTGTCTTCTTATTTATAATAAAAAGTCTTATTTACTGTCTTTGTGTTTCTCGTACATAGCCCCAAAATCTGAACTCAAAAATTTGTTGAGCTCAATTTCTTCTTGTTTGATAAAACCTTGCTGGGGGAGCTCCCCTTCAGAGACTAAGTCCACTACCGTTGAGATGCTGCAGGCGGTCGTCCAGCTAATGGCTCGCCATTCCTGTTTGTCCAGCGTTATTTTTTGATAGGATTCACTGAATTCTTTTCGCCTTAACTTTCCGTCCAAAACTCCCTCCACCGCAGCATAAATTAGGACAATATCATCATCGACCAAAGGAAGAGCATTGTTGAGGATTTTTTTGGCCAATTCACGATCGTTTTTTAATTGTAAATCGTACAGCAAGAGCTTCATGCCGTCCCGGTGTCCGGGATAACGCATGGTTTTGTAGTTGAGGGTATCGACCTTTCCTTCTAGTGTTCTACAGAGTGTCCCCAGTCCACCGGAGGTAGAAAAGGCTTCATAGGGTCTCCCGTTGAGGTTGATGATTTCCACATCATCCAGAGAACTGACCATTTTGCGCTGACCGTTGTGGATGACTTCAGCATCGTTTAGGTATTCGTTGATTACCCCTTCTGCGCTCCAAGTAAAGCTGTAACCCAATTGCCCCATGGGGTGTAAGGGTAAGGCTCCCACACGCAATTTAACGCTGCGAATCTCAGAGAATTGTTGATAAAGCCCAGCTCCTAATATACCGATAAAGCCCGGGGCTAGTCCGCATTGAGGAGCCATTACACCCTTGCTATTTTGCGCTAATTTTTGGATGGCGTTTAAGGTGGGCACATCCTCTGTGAGATCAAAATAATGTAAGCCTAGATCAGCTGCGACGGTGGCCACTTTTATATTGAGGAAGAACGGTAAACAGGAAACCACAGCATCCTTATTTTTAAAGAGTTTCCGCAACGTGGAAGCATCGGAAACATCTCCTTTTTTAAAGATAAAACGGTAGCGCCCGGAGGGTTTTTGCTGATCCACGCCTTCTACCTCATATTTCGTGCTTAAAAGGGTAGCAACCAAGCGTCCTACTTTTCCCAGTCCGAGAACGGTGATATTTTTAATCATAACGATATGGTTTTATTAGGAATATGGAAAATACGATTTTTATTCGTAAAAACCCTTTACAAGTACAACTCTTATACGGGGTTTACTCAAACAAATAACCCCCTTTGTTTAAAAAGGGGGGTGGGAAAAAAGAAGATGGAGCACAGGGGCATCTAAAGTGCCTATAGTGTCCCGTATTCTTTGGCATAGTGCAACATTTGAGAGGCAAAGTCTTGCGGCTGCTCAACTTTGATGTCGATCACTTCCCCTTTCTCGTTGGTTTGCGGTCGCAGGATGGGGTTGACAAACCCGCCATATGGTGCAGTGGCTATTTTCTTGTTTCGCGCCAAGACCTCTTTGTGAATTTCTGGATCCACCTTTACCCCATAATGTTCTACCAGATCTTTGGCTGCTTGGTAATCCCCTTCGGATTTGATCCGTTGAGTTTCCCGTAAGAGCTGGCCAAATAAATCTCTTAGTCGGTCGTAATCGGTAATGACAAAATAGGTTTTGCCATCTTTTACCTTTTTCTCGATGACCTGATTTTCTTTGCCTTTTTCATACACCCAATGGCTAATCCATGACCGGTTACGCATGTGTGCCTCTTCGATCTCTTCTCCTAATTCAATACGCACCAGTTGTGTCATCATCCCGTTGCGGATATAGTCGTTGTACCCGGCTTGAGAGAGCTTGTCATAATCATCGGTGAGACCCAATTCTTCTAGTTTGGGATCGCGCATGTAATAGAGGCCAACAAGGTCGGCACGACCCTCTTCGAGTGTGGAGGCATAGCTTTTTAAGGTTTCTTTGGGCTCGCCTATGCCGCTGTTTAAACGGCCCGAGGCATGACCCACAACCTCGTGTAATGCCGTGTGCAGGTTATCTGCAGTTTCTCCATATTGGAGAGATAAGGCTACTTCGTTCTGGTCGTATGCGAATTCTTTTAATTTTTCCTTTCCCCCGGCTTTGCTGTAGGCCGTAATGATGTTGTGTAGTGAAACAGACTTACTTCCAATTTGTTCTCTGATCCAATCCTGATTGGGCAAGTTGATGCCAATGGGAGTGGCGGGAGAGTTATCACCGGCTTCTCCAACCACATTGACCGTTTTATAGGTGACCCCGACTACATTTTTTTTCTTGTGTTCCTCCATAATCGGAGAACGATCCTCGAACCATTGTGCATTTTCGCCGATGATCTTCATTTTTTCAGACATCTCGAAATCCGTGATTTGCACCACGGATTCAAAAGTGGCTTTGTATCCTTTAGGATCTTCGTAGACTTCAATGAAGCCGTTGATGTAATCGATGTCTCCCTCAGTAGCTTTTGTCCATTCGATGCTGTAGGCATTCCAAACGGCCAAGTCTCCGGTTTGGTAGAATTTAATCAGCAATCCCAGTGCTTTGGCTTGTTGCTCGTTTTCGGCTACTTCCTGTGCTTTTTCCAGCCAGTAAATGATTTTATCAATCGCAGCTCCGTACAAGCCTCCGCTTTTCCATACCCTATCTTCCAGCTTCCCATTTTCTTTTACTAAGGTCGAGTTTAACCCAAAGGAAAGCGGTTTTTGTGGATCCGCAGAAGTCATGCTTTCATAGTGTTGGTCTACCTCTTGAGCGGTGATATCTCCTTGGTAAAAATTGACTGCAGATCCAGAGATCAATCCTTTGGATTCGTCTAAGTTGACTTTTTTGGCGTCTTTATCGTTAAAAATTACGGCCAATGCTTCTCCGTTTAGATCCGTTTGGGTTGCCCTTAAAAGTGTTTTGAGGTAGGCCTCGCTAAATTGAGGCTTGAATTTATTATTGGAATAATGATGATGGATTCCATTGGCAAACCAAACTTGTTTTAAATAGGTTACAAAGGCCTTCCAGTCTTCGGTATCTTTGTCTCCTTGGTAAGCGGTGTAGATGTGTTCCAAGGCTTTGCGGATGCTGAGGTTGTATTTGTAGTTTTGATCCCAAAGAATATCGCGACCTTCTAATCCTGCTTGTACCAAATAATAAGCGTATTTCTTTTGCTTTAACGTCAGGTTTTTCCAACCGGGAATCTTGTAGCGCAGAATTTTAATATCCGCAAACTCTTCTACCAAGTAGTCAAAAGAATCATCCGCTTGCTCGGATTTGCCTTTTGTGGGATCCTTAGGAGAGTTTTCTTTACAGGCGGAGAAAACCAGTACCCCGATCAGAATGACAGGAAGGTGTTTCAACTTCATAAATTTGTCTTTTTATTTTGTGGTGAAGATAGGAATTATCGATGAAAATAGAGGCAATCACAGCAAGATCCTGCAGGAATAAACTCAATGATTACCAGCCCGAGAGCCTTGTCTTTTGGGGTAATAAGCAGGGAAAATTAGCAGCCGTAAAGGAGTTTTAAAGAGAGTTTATCTATACGGGCTTAAGAAAATATTTAATTTTAAGGTCCACAGCCAAAATAATTCGTTAAATATGGGTAAATTTCAAGAGTCAATAAGCGTTTACAAAGCTTTCTTTTTGGCTAAAAAACAATAGAAAAATGACGAATATATTATCCTTTATGAGGTTTCCTAAAAATAAGTGTAGCATAAAAAAATTAAGAACAAGGTATTGTGGATTGCTGTTGGTGAGCATGTTGTCAGGAGCTTGGCTGTTCGGACAAGATATTCCTACGCCAGCCTCCGTTTTTGGCCATGAAGTTGGAGCGACCTATCATTTGATTGATTACGAGCAATCTGTGGAGTATTTTAAACAATTGGCAGCGGCAAGTGATCGTATGGAATTGATGCAAGTTGGACACACCAGTATGGAGCGCCCTTGGTATATCAGTGTCATTTCCACCCCTGAAAATTTGCAACACTTGGACCAGTACAGAGCAAATAATATGCGTATCGCCCATCCCGAAGGCCTTTCGGAGGCTAGGTTGAAGGCGTTGATTAAGGAGCAGCCCATATTTGTGGACATTAACGGTGGGTTGCATGCGGCAGAGGTAGCGGGATCTCAGCACACCAATCAATTTGCTTATGAGCTCTTGAGCATGGATGAAGAAACTTTTCGTGCGTATTTTGACAAGACGATTTTGATTTTATGGCCAACCCTTAATCCTGATGGTCAAGATATCGTGACACATTGGTATAGGGAGATCAAAGGGACGGACCATCCCACCGCCCCCTTAAAGGAAGTGTATCAAAAATATATAGGGCACGATAACAATCGGGACGGATATATGCTCAATATGCAGGAGTCCCGGGTATTGGCTCATACCTGGCGAGATTGGGAGCCGGAAATTCTACATGTGCATCATCAGATGGGGCATTCTCCCGAACGAACGGATTTTCATCGGATTTGGATTCCTCCTTTTTCTGCTCCGGTGGGCGTGCATACCCCTGCTCGTATTTTAAGAGAGATGAATACCTTGGGCATGCAGATGGCTCAAGAGCTGGAGACCAGAGGCCTTCACGGGGCAACACATGCTGGGGATGGTTTTGATGCCTATTATACCGGATATAACGATTACATTAACATGTACCACAACACTATCGCCTATTGGACCGAGGTGGATGGAGGAATGGGCCAATGGGCGGAACCCTATGAAGTTCCTCGGGAGAAGGTCTTGGAGAAGATCGGTTCTTTTCGTTCTCAATATCTTTTGGTCAGCCCTTGGAAAGGAGGCCAGTGGAACTTGAGTGATCAGGTAGAATACATGATAGGGGTTAATTATGGGGTATTGAAATATGCCAAACACAACCGGCAGGACATTCTCTACAATCGGTATGCCGCTGGAATGGAAACCATTACCCATTATCCGGAACTTTCTGCCAAGGCCTATCTTATTCCACAAGCTCAGCAGGACCCCAACAACGCCGTAGCTTTATTGCAACGAATGGCTTTTAATGGGATTAAAATCAGCCAATTGGATCGACAGATGGATATCGAGGGAAAAACTTACCCTGCCGGTACCTGGGTCATCCCTACCAATCAAGAGTTTGGAAACCTGGTTCCAGAACTTTTAAGTGTGATGACCTATCCCAAAATTATGCGGGGAGAGGAGCTCAAGCTCCCTTATGATGTAGCCGGGTGGACCTTGCCTTATTCCATGGGCGTTCACGTGGAAGAAGCTCATCAGCCCTTATCACAAGAGGTTGTTCAAGCCTTGACTCCGGTAAGAGGAGAGCCTACTCCCTGGGATGCAAATAAAAAAGCAGCACTGACCGCTAATCCTGTGGCTGCAGGGATACAAGCCCCCGAGATACCCCTTGAGGGAAAGGGAACTGCTCTGGCGATAGACCCCACAGTGAACCACAGCTATATTTTGATCAACCGTGCCCTGAAGGCTGGTGGAAAGGTCACCTATAAAGAAGCTGGTTTTAATTCCCGATCAAAAGGACAATATATCATATCGGGAGTAAAGAAGAGCACCTTAGAGCAATGGGCCGAAGCGCTACACATTCCGGGACGTTGGACAGGAGCTGTTTCCGGAACCCAGATCAAGGCTCCACGCGTAGGTTTGTACATGCCATGGCACGGTAATTTTTATGATGTGGGTTGGAACGAGTGGCTTTTGGAAACCTACGGGTTTCAGGTGACTGTTCTTCATAATGCAGACATACAGAAAGGAAACCTCTCCAAAGATTTTGACGTGCTGCTATTCTCTTCTATCGGTAGCAACAATTACAGTGATCCGAATGCAGATAGTTTTATCCTCCACGGCTATTCTTCAGAAGAAATGCCGGCTCCTTATGCTGGAGGAATTGAGCAGGAAGGTGTTCGTGCTCTACGCACTTTTACGGAAGAGGGAGGGAAGTTGGTGTTTTTAAATGCCAGTTCGGACTTTGCCATTAAACATTTGAAGCTTCCGGTAAAGGATGTGGTAAAAGGGAAAGCTCGCAGTGAATTTTTTGGTAGCGGCTCCCTGTTTAGGGCAAGCATCAATCAAGAAGATCCCCTTATGAGTGGAGTGGCTGAAGAAACGGATATTTTCTTTAATAATAGCCCCGTATTTGAGACCACTTCAGGGTTTGAGGGATCAGTGCTGGTGCGGTATCCCAAATCAGGAGAAATCTTGCGTTCGGGCTATTTGACCGGGGAAGAAAACTTAAGAGGACAAGCAGCCGCGTTGCGTGTAAAACAGGGAAAGGGAGAGGTGGTTTTGTTCGGATTCAGCCCCCAGTGGAGAGGGCAAACTTTCGGAACTTTTAAAATGCTCTTTAATGCCTTACTCCTCTAGGGAAGCGGTGTTTTTTACAGAAGAAAAGAAAGCATCCCCTTGTGAAAAAAGAGTCGCCAAAGATTAGTTGATTAGAATGTTTTCTTTGGGGTATTCATAGGAATGGGTTTTTAATTTCCGGAGCATTCCGGACATCAGGTTGATGAGTCCAATTCGTCCTAAGAACATTAAGAAGATAATGACGTATTTGCTGGCGTGTGACAGGTCTTGGGTGATGCCCATGGATAATCCAACAGTTCCAAAGGCGGAAAACACCTCAAAGGCGACTTGTAAAAGAGAGAATTTTGGGTAGGGATCAAAGATCAGGATTAAAAGGATCCCTGAACCGATACAGATAAGCGATACGATAATGATTGCAAAGGCACGGCGAATAGCTTCCGTTGCCACTCTTCGGGTTCCGATTTCGATATACCGTTTATTGCGAGCGATGGAAAAAACGTTTAAGGTGGCCAGGGCAAAGGATGAGGTTTTGATGCCCCCTCCGGTAGAGGCCGGCGAGGCGCCGATCCACATCAGCAAAATCATAATCAGGATGCCCGGTACCGAGAAGTAATAATAATCTACGGTACTAAACCCCGTCGTTCTGGCGGTAACGGCGGAAAACATAGCAGTGGTTAATTTTCCGAAAAAGGTATCATGGGCTCCTAAAACTGTTTTGTATTCCGTGATGAAAAGTGCTGCTGTACCCAAGACGATTAAGAGAAGAGTGGTATACCCGACAATCTTGGTGTTTAGGGTAATGATTCGCACAATGGCTTTTTTGTGCTTTTTGGAAAACAGGTTAATGATGAACTGTTTGAGGTATTTAAAAAAGTTGAAGGAAATGAAGTACCCCAATCCCCCAAAAATGATAAGGGTCATCAGGATCCAGTGCAAGTAATAGTTATACTGTAGTTCAGGTGCTTGTAAGTTACCGGGCATGGTAGAGAACCCACCGTTACAAAAGGCAGATACGGCGTGAAAGACCGAAAAGAAAAAAGGGTGCTGAAGATCCAGATTGCGGGTGGCATCATAGATAAAGATTGCTCCAATGGCTTCTACTATGACCGAAAAGGCTACGATGCTTACAGTAGTGCGCATGATGTCGTTTAATTGGTCATCTCCCAATACATCTTTCATGTATAAGCTTTCTTTGAAGGAGCCTCCGGATTTAAAAAAATAGGCAAAGAAAGTTGTGAACGTCAACATCCCCAGCCCCCCCAGTTGAATCAGCCCCATGATGATGCTTTGTCCGAAAAGGGTAAATCCCGTAGCCGTATCCACCGCCAATAGCCCAGTTACGCAAACAGCGCTAGTGGCTGTAAAAAGTGCATCTTCAAAACTGATGGGGTGTATAGTAGCACTGGGGAGCATAAGGAAAAGTGCCCCGACAAGAATGACGATGATAAAACTCCCCACAAAGAGGATAAAGGGGTTGAAGTAACGCCTGTAGATGGTCCGCATCAAAAAGGTGACCCGTGTAAAATAGAAGAAGAGGAGCCCGTATTCCAATACTCTACGCTGCTGGTAAAAAGTCGAGATAAAAGAGCCTTGGTAAGAGATGAGAATGGCAAGAAGTTGGATGAGCACCAAGGAAAACAGGATCACCAAGCTGTATTGTGCCCTTTTTTTAACAAGGGGCTCGTAATTGTTATGGTAATACCGGTAGATGTTAAACACGATAATGGCCAATACGACAGAAGGCAAGAGAATAAGCTTGTGAAGATGGTAGTCTTCTTGCTGGGTAAAACCAATGTCAAAAAATAAGAAGCTGACAAGAATGATATCGAGAAAATCGATAATGAGACTGTACCACTTTATCTTTGGCATACCTTAATCTTTAAGATTTACTGCTTCTGCGTTGGGCCGCGAAAGTAAGTTTTTGATTAGATTATCGCATAAAAACAGCAGGTCTTTTTGTAAAAACTATATAAAAATACTAAAAAGAAAGCTTATCTGATGAGGGTTCTGTTATTTTGTATAGTGTGGCGTTTTAAATTTGATTTCTATGTCTAAAATCCGCTCTGAAGAATTAGGGCAATTATCCATTGACAAATTATTGTTTAAGCAAGGCTTGCCTGCCGGAGTTGGAATTTTGGTCATGTCGTTGAATATTGTGATCGACACTATTTTTGTGGGCAATTGGATCGGATCCACTGCTATTGCTGCGATTAATGTAGTTCTTCCGGTCTCTTTCTTTATCTCTGCCTTGGGGATGGCCATCGGTGTGGGTGGAGGTTCGGTGATATCGAGGGCATTGGGATCGGGGGATCGCGATAAGGCCTGCAAGACTTTTGGAAATGAGCTCACGCTGACTTTTTTATTGGTCAGTGTGATGGCAGTGATTGGGTTATCTTTTGTCGACACTTTTATCCCCTTGTTTGGTGGGAAGGGAAATATCTACGAACCGGCCAAAACCTACTATCAGATCATTCTATACGGTGTCCCGATTTTGGCTTTAAATATGATGGGAAGCAATACCATGCGTGCAGAAGGAAAACCAAAATACGCCATGATTGCCATGATCATTCCTTCAGTCATTAATTTATTTGGTGATTACCTGTTGATCAACGTATTTGATCTGGGTATGGCCGGTGCAGCGTGGGCAACTACCCTTTCCTATGTCTTCTCCATCGTTTATATCACCTGGTTTTTTACTTCTGATTTATCCGAATTAAAAATCAGCCTTTCGCACTTGGGTTTG
>JAJYSO010000330.1 GCA_021793535.1 Bacteroidota bacterium
AAATAAAATTGAATTTTGTTCGTTTTGCTTTGGACAATGGTTTTTCCGTAAGCTTTTTCGGGCCTGGGACTTCCATTTTTAAAGGCTTTGGGTTTGCCTTTTGGCATGCTGTGATAATCGGTTCCTTGCTCCCTATCTTTAAGGATGAATTCAACATGCAGATCACGTTCAAGGTAAAGATAAAAGACAACCCCCATTTTGAATGACACCAAAAATATTTTTATTAACGCAAAAGATGATTTAATTTCATTTCTGGATAAAAAAAGGAGGACTTCTCTTAATTTTGTTAAAACGTAACACAAGATCCTATGAAAACTATTATTTCCCGCTCCATCCCCTTTAAAGAGGTGATGAAGGATTTGGCGAAGGAGTTAGAGACTACCTTTTCACAGGATTGTGAAGAATATGCACTTAGCATTCCGGCGCAATATGGAAGCGGTGCCATTAGCGGTATTAATTTTAGTGAGGGAATCGGGCTGTTGATGTATGATTGCATTTTTAAGGAAGATTTTGAGATTCAGTTTATCGTCAACGAGGTGCATCCTTTAAAGTTCATGTTTTGTGAGTCTGGGGCTTTCCAACATTGTTTTCAGGATTCAAAAGAGATTCATGAAGTTGCCGAACTTCAGAATATTATTGTAGCCAGTGATCAAAACAGGGGGCATATCATTCGGTTTAAAGCGGGAATGCGTACGAAAATCAATAATTTGGAAGTCGACCGCAAACGCTTTAATAAAGTAATGCAGTGTGAGATTGCCCGACTCAGGCCCGGGCTTCGCAATTTGTTTGAAGATGTTGAGGGGAAGAATTACTTTTATCGGTTGGGGAGTTACAGCTTGCGTATGGCCGATATTTTCCTAAAGATCAATGATTTTAAAGGCTCTCCATTTCAACGAAATTTATTGCTGCACGGAAAGTCCTATGATATTTTCTTGATACAGCTTCAGGAATATTGGGATGGAGAATCTCCGGATCAAGACCAATCGCTGTTGCGAAAGCGAGAGTTGAATTTGATTCGAGAAGCTGTTTTGATCCTCAATTCTAATATATTGGAATTTAAATCGGTAAAAAGCCTTTCCAGAAGAGTAGGGCTCAACCCCAACAAACTGCAAGACGGATTCAAGGAAATTTACCACACCACGGTAAACGGTTATGTTCAGGAGCGCCGGCTCTATGAAGCGGGCGTCTTGATTAAAAATACGGATTTATCTTTTGCGGAAATTGCCGATCGCGTTGGGATCAGCAGCAAGAGCTATTTTTCAAAGATTTTCAAAGACAATTATGGACTTACCCCCACTGAAATCCGCAATAAACATCGCAAAGGTCAAAAAGAAGATAAGCTGAAAAAGAAAATAGTGAGATCCTAAGAGCCAATGGAGGGCTGAGAATTTGATCACTGGAGCCAAAAAGGAGCAAACGAAGGTTGCTTTTGTCTTGATTAGCCGAAATCATTCGTAAACACAACCTATTGTATAATGAAGATACCCATTAATTAAAACAAGGAAAATGAGTGTGCTGAAAAGAAATCTATTTTTGGTAATCGGCCTTCTCCTATTGGTCGCATGCCATTCCTCTGGGGAAAATAACGTCAATTATCAAACGAAATTCGTAAAAGGAAGTACAGACAATAAAATCGAAGTACTGGATTTCGGGGGTTCAGGAACGCCGATTTTAATGCTGACGGGGATGGGGAACTCTGCTCATGTGTATGTTGATTTTGCACCGAAATTTAAAAATGATTTTCAGGTATATGCGATGACCAGAAGGGGCTATGGTGCTTCTGAGTTGACGCCAAACGGATTTAGTGTCGATACCTTAGCCCAGGATATCTTGGCGGTACTCAAGGCTCTTGATCTTAACAAGGTTGTCTTAATTGGTCATTCCATTGCTGGAGACGAAATTTCAAAATTTGCTTCCACTTATCCCGATAAAGTGGAAAAGGTGGTTTATTTGGATGCTGCTTATGATCGTACCGGTGTCCAGGAACTCCTTATGCCATACTACCCGTCCTACCCGGAGATGACGGCAAAGGATTCCTAATCTTTAAAGAAAGTAAATGCTTATGTAAAAAAGATTGTTGGGGTGTTGTTGCCCGATGAGGAAATTGAAAGTACAAGTGTTTTTTCTCCTGATGGGAAATACCTAGCAGACATAACTCCAGATGAGACCCAGGGTAAGATCATGTTGGGGCTCGAACATCCGAATTATAGGCATATTGAATGTCCTGCATTGGCCATTTATGCCACACCGACTTCCATTTATGACATCATCCCTTTTTACGACCAGTTGTCAGCTGCTGATAAAGAGAAGGCGGATACGCTTTTTGTACATACAAAAGAGTGGGACAAACAACAGATGGAGCGCTTTAAAAAGGATGTTGACCAAGGAATAGTAAAGGAGATTGAAGGGGCCAATCACTACGTTTTTATATCACATCCCGCGGAAACCGAAAAGATGATTCGAGATTTTTTAAAGTAAGGAGTACCCCGTACGAATAAGGGGTCTCCTTTTGCAAGATGATGGGTACGGGCCACCATAGGGTTTATTTTTGGGGTTGTGCTTGCAGGTAAAAGTTCCGCCGAAAACAATTTTGCGATGGTTTAAAAGAAATCTCGGGTCTTCTTGCCATTGAGCAGCACTTTTTTAACATACTTGTTTTCGGGGCGTTGATTAATTGCTCCAATCGTGAAGGTCTTTCCATTTTCCAAATGCAGCACAGCTTGATCTGCTATTGGGCTGTCTATGGAATAGGCTTCGGACCCCGGAGCTACCGGATAGAACCCCATTGCGCTTAAAATGTA
>JAJYSO010000331.1 GCA_021793535.1 Bacteroidota bacterium
ATCTCCGAGTGGAAGGTACCCATCCACAAATTTTTGGCTTCACTGGTTCCTACAATCGAAGAAATTCTGTTTTTCATCTCCCGAGCCGCCTTATTGGTAAAGGTCAAAGACAAGATATTGAATGGGTCCACCCCGTTGTTCATCAGATGCGCAATACGATAAGTCAATACGCGAGTTTTTCCTGAACCAGCTCCTGCAATAACGATCATAGGGCCATCAATCTGTTCGACGGCGGCACGTTGAGCATCATTTAATTCAGCTAAGTAATCCTTCATAGATTTTCAGAAATTTCAGACCGTGAAGGTACTAAAAATAATAGAGTTCCCCAGGCTAAATTCATGAGCATACTCCTGCTGAAATCGAAATTTGAGTTTTACTTTTTTGCAGGACAAGAATAAAAGCCTTTATTTTGAATTTATAAAAATATAGAAAGATGGCAACACTCGTTGGACAATTTTTTTTAACCGTTATTCCGTGCCTTATCGTGGGTGCCATCGCGTATTATTTTTTCAAAAATTACCTCAAAGACGCCGAACAACGGCGTTGGCTGTCTTTGCAAAAAGAAACAAAAAAGGAGATGATTCCCTACCGGATTCAAGCACTGGAACGATTGGCCCTTTTTATGGAACGCATCGACCCCCGACAACTCCTGATTCGTATCAAGCCTACTGAAGAAAATAAGACAACCTATGCTGCAGCGCTCATAGAGGTTATCGAGCAGGAGTATCAGCATAATGTGACGCAGCAAATCTATGTGAGTGATGAGTGCTGGAAGGCCATTAAAACCAGTAAAAATATTACGATCAATATGATCCGTAACTTAAGTGTGGATCAAGGATTGAAGACGGCTGATCAATTGCGGAAAAAGATGCTCATCATGATGGAGGAACAAGAACCTCCCAGTAGTGTAGGCCTTCAATTTATCAAAAGAGAAGCTGCTCAAATGTGGTAATTAGAAAGAGACACTATTCCACAGGGGATCTGGAGGAGTGGGAGCGATAAATTGGAGCTGATTTTGCCGAACCGGATGCTTCAAAGAGAGGGAGCGGGCATGTAAATGGATTCCCGCATCTGGGTTACTTCTGGGGAAACCGTATTTCAAATCTCCTTTTATGGGACACCCTATGGCCGATAACTGGCTTCGAATTTGATGATGTCTTCCCGTTTTTAGATTGATTTCTAACATAAAATAGCGCTGTAACTCCTGAATGACTTTGTAGTGAAGAATAGCCTTTTTACTCTGATTAACCTTTTTGGGGTACGCATAAGACTTATTATTTTTAGGTTTTCGAACCAGAAAATGAATAAGGGTAGACTCGGTAGGTGAGGGACTGTTTTGAACCATGGCCCAATAGGTTTTATGAGGTTGATTTTCTGAAAACTGCCGGTTTAGTCGTGTTAGGGCTTTTGAAGTTTTAGCAAAGAGCACCACACCGCTTGTGGGACGATCCAACCGGTGGACCACTCCTAGGAAAACATTGCCAGGCTTGTTGTATTTTTTCTTTAAATAGGCTTTGATGATTTCGCTTAAAGGTTGATCGCCTGTTTGGTCACCTTGTACCAAATCCCCGCACCGTTTGTTGACGGCAATAAGGTGATTGTCTTCGTAAAGAACCTGTAGATTAAAAGGGGTGGAGGGCACGTTATTTTATGATTTTTAAATGAGATAATTAGTCAAGGGCAAAAATAAACAAAACCGTTAAAACCTATGGTATACAATTATAAAAGGATCGTCTAAAGCTGAGAGTCGGAGTCTGAGGAGCCGAAGAGAATAAAGGGATTTTGAGCCGCTTTAGAACCTTATAAATCAATACGCAAATTGACCTTGTCTTTCCTTGCAAAAGCATGTAATTTTTCTTTTAGTAATCGATTCAGCGCCTTTTTATCAAGGTTGAATTTATTTTTAAAAAAATGGTAGACATCTTCATTTCTGGAACCGTACGCCAAAGATTCTTTTAAGAGGTTTACTCCTCCTTTTTCTACTATACAATCTACTAATAAGGCGCCAATAATGTAATATGGTTCACTTTCTAAATCCTCATGGTGAATATTATCCCAATCTGCAAGATTAAGAGTAGAATTTAATTTTATTCTTTTTTCCAGTTTTTTAAAATGGTACAAAAGCGGTTCACCTAAATGGCTGTTACTACTATTGGTATATACACTTAATCCACTCAGTAGAATCGGGTGTGCGTTTGGGTAGACAGAATTTAGTAGATGTATTAATTCGTGCCGGTGAAACTCTCCGGCGTCTTCAGTGGTATATACAATGTTGTTGAAGCTGTCAAAAAAAGCACATGTTTCAATGGCATTCCCCATACCTATTACATACTCAAAACCTTTTATGCGATGGACATCATCACAATTTTTAGCGATATAGTATTCTATAAGCGGGGGTTCAAAGTCAAATAAGCTAGCTATTTTTTTTACGAATGCATTTGCTGCATCCGCCTTTTTACGGTCTATTCTATAATCCTTATAAAAATAATAGGTTAGTAACCCTATTTTTTCACGGGACCAAGAGGATGTATTATAGGGGAGTTGGTTAAATAATTTGTATTGACCTAAAACTTTTTTGGCAACCACATTCGTAATTGCCAAAGGATTGAGTTGATGGTCCTCGGTCAACCAGTAATATAAAGAGTGAATGACAGAATGATCGCCTTCTTTTTTAATATAGAGTACAACATTCTTTGGTTGAAGGCCGTATAATGACGGGTTAAGAAACCCTTCAGATTTTAATAAATCATAACTGTGATAGCGAGCCTTCTCTTTTTCATTCC
>JAJYSO010000014.1 GCA_021793535.1 Bacteroidota bacterium
TTGCTATAATGTGCTTTAATTAATGATATGAGATAATCTGCTTTTGCCATATAAAACAAAAATACGACTAATTCTTATTTAAACTATTTTTCACTTTAGTAAGTGTGATTTATGGACAAAACCCATTATATCTTTTGGTCATTTTTGCGGTTATTCTCGAATGTAAATGCACGCTGGTGATAGGAGGAGGTATATTCTATGAATATTGTTGAGATAAACTTGCATTGGATTTGCTGTGAAAGGGTGGTCTCCCTTATTCAATTAGTAACAGCTTTTATTCTGCAAACCTAGCTTCGAAGTATTTTGTTGCCCTACCTCCAAAGGTATTTCTGTTAAAATTTGTTTTAACTTGCACACCATAACTGCCTCTTTAAGTTGATGCATGGCACCGTCAGATATGCTTTTGGTGTCATTGTATTATATTTTACATTTGGTTAAACTAATAGATTCAAAATTCTTTTTGAGATGAAGTCATAAATACCTTACTATTGCCAATCAAGTTACAATAAATTTTACTCATGTGCACCCACAGAATCGTTATCTTGCATAAAAAAGAAACAGACCGTATAAACCTCCCTTTATACGGTTTTTTAGGACGTCACAATCACTCAAAGCATTTAATTCATCCTCATATCATAACTCCATAATGGTCTGGTTTCTCTTTCCCCATTAACAGAAATGAGCAGTTGTTCAACCAGATATTTCATTGCTGGCTCTACGAGCCCAACGAAATGTTTTGTAAAAAAAACAGCCTTATTAGCGAGCACTAATTAACGTGCTTGTACGGTTGGTTTTAGCCTAAATTGGTTAAAGATAAGGTGAGGTCTTGATCTTTGATCCAACCCTTTTGCCGCATGAACCGGAAGCATAGCAAACTAACCAGTAGCGGGATGAGGATGTGGAAAAACAACACTAGACTTGCCGTTCTAATAGAAATGCCCATGGTTTCAAAGGCCATGAATTGTCCCACGAGCCCACTGGTTCCCATACCCGCCCCTGCTTGATTATTACGCATTTGAAAGATTCCCACAGCCAAAGGAGCAGAAACGATTCCCGCCAGCGTGGGTGGAATCAGAATGAGCGGATTTTTAATGATGTTTCCAATTTGCAGCATGGAGGTTCCAATACCTTGGGCAAGGAAACCACTGATTCCGTTTGCTTTGTAGCTGATGGCGGCAAATCCAATCATTTGTGCTGAACAACCGATTACTGCTGCCCCGGCAGCAAGGCCATCGAGCCCCAACATAAAGGCTAATGCAGCGCTGGAGATCGGGGCGGTTAAGGCCAACCCCATCAGCGTGGCCACCAGAATAGACATGAAAAATGGACGTTGCGTTGTCGCCCAATTGACCAATGCTCCAAGATAGGTCATTACGTTGTCCAATGGGATCCCTACAAAAGAGGCTGCATAATACCCAATGATGAGTACGGTAAAGGGCACCAAAATAATATCGAGCTTTGTAAGGTTATGCACGAGTTTTCCGATTTCAGTAGCCAGCAATACAGCGATATAACTTCCAACCGGTCCGCCTAATTCTGCACCAATGGCTCCTACAAAAACGGTTGAAAAAAGAACCAAGACGGGGGCTTCCAGGCTGTAGGCTACAGCAACGCCAATGGCTGCACCATAAATTTTAGGGGTCATGGCTAAGGTGCCTATTTCAACAAAGGAAAGCAGGTTCAGATGGGTTCCCAGTGTTTTGATGATCAGGCCTATCAATAGAGAAGAGAAGAGGCCCAGCGCCATAAAACTCAGTGCTTTGACAAAATACAGTTGGGGAGAAAGCAAAACTCCTTTTCGATGAAGATAGGAACGCATGGCTGAATTTGGAACGGTTTGACAGGGTTACGGCTAAATTATAAACAATGGCCTAAATGACAGTTTAAGGATTGGTTTTTTTAACCTGTAACAAACCGGTTGTGAGATGGATAAATAGAATTGAATAGTATTTATAAATCTTTATATATTTTTTTAAAAAAGGGGAATGAGCCTTTTATTGTGCCATTCCCCTATGTTTGAAAGGGGTATGTTTGTTGTAAAAAAGCGGATCAGCCTTCTTGGTTCGGATCGTTTTACGTCCAAAGGGTGGATTCGCATTGTGTTTGAGGGGTACAGTGCTATAGAAGTCCCAGCTCCAGTCTTCCCTCTTCACTGATGAGTTCTTGTGACCAAGGAGGATCAAAAGTGAGCTCTAGTTCCACCTCATTGACATCGTCTACGGAACGTACTTTTTCTTTGACTTCTGCCGGTAAGCTCTCTGCTACAGGGCAGTTTGGTGTGGTTAAGGTCATAAGGATCTTTACGTTGAAGTTCTCTTCATTGACCATCACATCATAAATTAATCCCAATTCATAGACATCAATAGGGATTTCGGGGTCATAGCAGGTTTTTAGAACCCTGATGATCTCTTCTCCTAGTTGATTTACATCTTTTGCCATATTGTTTTCTTTTTAATTCATTTTAGCTTGAAAGTTAATTGCATAGATTTTGATCTTTTCGATCATGCTTACCAATCCATTGGCCCGCGTAGGGGATAAATGCTCTTTTAGGCCGATTTCATCGATAAAATCGGTATCCGATTCCATAATGGCTTTTGGGGTTTGTCCCGAAAAGACACGAATGAGAATGGCAATGATGCCTTTGGTAATAATGGCATCACTGTCTGCGGTAAAGTAGAGCTTGCCGTCTTTCATCTCTGGGTGCACCCATACGCGGCTTTGGCAGCCTCGAATGAGCTTGTCATCTGTTTTGTACTTTTCTTCGATCAGCGGTAAGGACTTTCCAAGGTCAATCATATACTGGTAGCGTTGCATCCAATCTTCAAATATGGAAAATTCATCGACGATTTCTTCTTGTATTTCTTTAATGCTATTCATGGGTATCCATTTTTTGAGCTTTAAATGTAAGTGTTCCGTCTTGGCTTCGAAAATAAATTAGGTTTTTTTGTATTTCATAATGGGAAGTCTCTCTTAAACTCCTTAAAAAATGTCGTTCTACAGGCATCTTCTCCTCGCAGTATTTTTTAGTAATTCGTATGTTCTTAAGGTGAAAATCCTGATTTTGTCCCTCTACGGTGGCGGAAAATGCATTGCATCCAGTATGTCCTGTGAACAGCTTTTGATCCGGCTTGAACTGAAAAGTAGGATAATCTTTTACGATGCGTTGCTCTATGCGAATGACGCGAAAGCTATGGTTTTGGAGCGACATTGGTCTTTGTTGTCCTTGGCAGGAGCTGGAGATGATCAGACTAAAGAGGATGACTTTGATCCGAATCAAGACAGCATGCTTTTTGCTTTTTTTACGGCTTCCACAAAAATGTCCACTTCTTCTTTGGTGTTGTAAAAGGCAAAGGAAGCTCGTGCAGTTCCCGGAATGCGATAAAAATCCATAATCGGTTGTGCACAATGGTGCCCCGTGCGAATGGCAATTCCCATCTTGTCGATCAGCGTCCCCAAGTCATAAGGGTGTATGCCCTCAATATTAAACGAAATCACTGCAGCTTTGTAAGCTGAAGTTCCGTATATCTTTAATCCTTCTATTGCTAGAAGTTGGGAAGTGGCATATTCCAAGAGTTCGTGTTCATAGGCAGCAATTTTATCTAGACCGATTTCATTGAGGTAATCTATGGCTTTTGCGAAGGCGATAGCCCCGCAAATATTTGGTGTCCCCGCTTCGAATTTTTGAGGTAATGGGGCATAAGTCGTCTTTTCAAAAGTAACTTGATCAATCATTTCCCCGCCACCTTGGTAGGGGGGGAGCTTGTTCAGCCAATCTTCTTTTCCATAAAGCATCCCGATTCCGGTGGGACCACACATCTTATGTCCGGATACGGTATAGAAGTCCACATCCAGTTGTTGAAGATCGATTTGAAGGTGGGGAGCGGCTTGTGCTCCATCTAAGAGGATAGCGGCTCCACAATCATGTGCCTTTTGAATCAACTTCTCAACAGGATTAATCGTTCCCAAAGCGTTGGAAACATGGTTGACAAAGACAATTTTAGTCTTTTCGGTAATAAGGGTATCTAACTCGGTCAGATCCCATTCGCCTTTTTCGGTAATGGGAATCACCTTTAATTGTGCTCCGGTCTTTTCACAGACCAATTGCCAAGGAACAATATTGGAATGGTGTTCCATGGCGGACACCACAACCTCGTCATCGGCCGTTAAAAAGGAACCAAATCCACTGGCTACCAGGTTGATGCCATGTGTTGTTCCCGCGGTAAAGATGATTTCTTTGTCTTTGGCTGCGTTAAAATGTTTTTGAAGCGTTTTACGCGCTTGTTCGTATAAATCTGTGGCTTCTTGTGAAAGCGCATGCACGCCCCGGTGAATATTGGCATTGTGTTGATGGTAATAGGTCACGATTGCCTCTACAACTTGGTTGGGGGTTTGGGAAGTTGCAGCGTTATCGAAATAGATTAAGGGCTGCCCGTTTACCTTTCGGGAAAGGATGGGGTAATCGCTTCGTATTTTTTCAACATCCAATTGAACTTCCAACGCTTTACTCATGACTGTAGGTTAATCGATTAATTCAGAATCAAAATCCATTTTTACGCCCAATTTTGAAGAGATGTACCCATCTATTTGCGCTTTTAACTCCGGAATGGTCACCGAGCTTAATACACTGGTACAAAAAGCATACATCATCAGCGCCTTGGCTTCTTTTTTAGGAACACCACGGCTTTGTAAATAAAAGAGCGCTTCTTTGTCCATTTGACCAATTGTACAGCCGTGGCTGCATAGCACATCATCTGCATAGATTTCAAGCTGAGGCTTGGCATGGGCGATGGCTCGATCACTCATTAAGATGTTATCGCTCTTTTGGTATCCGTCAGTTTTTTGAGCGATGCGATCCACTAAGATATAGCCGTCAAAAACACCGTGAGAACGGTCGTCGAACATACCTTTGTAGTCTTGGTGACTCTCGTTGTTGGGTTGCAGGTGATGTACGAAAGTGTTGTGATCCACGTGTTGGTTTCCCTCCAAAATCGTCACACCCTTAAAGGTGGTGTTCAAGTGCTCTGCATTTTGGGAAGCACGCAAATTGTTTCGTGTTAATTTGCCCCCAAAAGAAAAAGTATGCACAAATACAGCCGAATCGTTCCCGTGTTGATCCACAAAAGTATTGTCGATAAGAGAAGAGGTGTATTTATCATTTTGAATTTTGTAATAATCGACCAAGGTGTGCTCAGCTGCTATGATTTCCGTTACGGCATTGGTCAAGGTCGCATTCTCGTTCAGGCTTTGATGCCGTTCGATAATCTTCACCTGTGCGTTGTTTTCCACTACGACCAAGTTGCGGGGTTGCAGCAGAAGCGCATCTTCCTTTCCAGTGGAAAAATAGAGCAGTTGAATGGGTTTGTCCACCACAGCATTTCGTTCCACGTGAATGAACGTTCCTTCTTGAGTAAAGGCTGTGTTTAAGGAACGAAAGCGATCGCGGTCCTCTTTGGGAGCGATTTGATCAAAATACTTTTCAATTCGTGCTTTGTCCTCTTTTTCTTGCAATGCCTTGGAAAAAGAAGTAGCCGTAAAGGTTTTGGTCTTAATGGGTTGAGACAAATTTTCGACAAAATGACCATCTACGTAAACCAATAGGTAGCTGTCCAAGCCTTTAGTGAGATAGGGAGCGATATCCTGTTGGGTTAAGGTATTTTCATTTTTTGGGAAAAGCTGATAATCTTCTTTTAAAATTGGACGCAAGGAAGTATAGCGCCAGGTCTCTTCTTTTTTATTCGGAAATCCTTTTTCTTCAAAATAAGAGATGGCTTTTTCCCGTAGGGCATGGAAAGCATCCTTTGGCCTGTCTTTTTGTGTCTGATGGTATGATGAAATTAATTTTTCTTTTAAATCCATGATTTTTGTAATCAAGAGGTTGCGGCTAAAACTTAGCCTGAAATTTTATTTTTCTTATAAAGAATGAGCTTAGGCTTCTTGTAATTTGAGCCAATCATATCCTTTATCCTCCAATTTGATGGCCAAATTTTTATCTCCGGTCTTGACGATTTTACCGTCTACCAATACGTGAACAAAATCTGGTACGATATAATTCAGTAGGCGTTGGTAGTGCGTGATGACTAGGGCGGAGTTGTCGCTGCGGTGTAGTTTGTTGACACCGTCGGCCACGATGCGTAGCGCGTCGATATCCAATCCTGAATCCGTTTCGTCCAAGATGGATAGCTTGGGATCCAGCATAGCCATTTGGAAAATCTCATTTCGTTTTTTCTCTCCTCCAGAGAAACCTTCGTTCAGGTAACGCTGTAAGAACTTAAGGTCGATTCCCAACAATGCGGAATTCTTTTTCAGTAGCGCCATCAGCTCTTTTCCGCTGATGTCTTCTTCTCCTTTTGATTTTCGAATGGCATTGATAGCGGTCCGCATAAAGTTCATGACCGATACCCCCGGGATTTCCACCGGGTATTGGAAAGAAAGGAAAATTCCCTTTTGTGCACGCTCCTCAGGATCGAGTTCCAAAATGTTCTCTCCTTCAAAAATAATTTCTCCTTCGGTGACCTCGTAGGCGTCATTTCCGGTAATGACGTTGGCCAGCGTACTTTTCCCGCCTCCGTTAGGCCCCATGATTGCATGTTTTTCACCAGGGTTTATCTCCAAATCAATCCCTTTTAATATTTCATTGCCTTCAACACTGGCGTGTAAATTTTTAATCTTTAACATGTTTATTTATCGTTTTTTAATACAGAATTCGAGTTTGATGATCACTTTTTTAATTAGCCAACGGAACCTTCCAAGGAAATTTCCAGTAATTTTTGTGCTTCTATAGCAAATTCCATCGGTAGCTTTTTAAGCACTTCTTTTCCAAAGCCGTTGACAATAAGGGCGATGGCCTTTTCTTCGTCTATACCGCGTTGGTTACAGTAGAAGATTTGGTCTTCTCCAATTTTACTGGTGGTGGCTTCGTGCTCCAATTGAGCAGTAGGGTTTTTAAGCTCTACATAAGGAAACGTATGCGCTCCGCAATTGTTACCCATTAATAGGGAGTCACATTGGGTAAAGTTTCGGGCATTGTCGGCGTTGCGGCCAATACTGACTTCTCCGCGGTAACTGTTTTGGGAATAGCCTGCAGAAATTCCTTTGGAAATAATTGTACTCCGGGTGTTTTTACCCAGATGAGTCATTTTGGTACCCGTATCGGCTTGTTGGTGGTTGTTGGTCACGGCAATGGAGTAAAACTCTCCTACCGAGTTGTCCCCTTTTAAGATACAGCTGGGGTATTTCCAAGTCACCGCACTTCCAGTCTCTACTTGCGTCCAGCTGATTTTGGCGTTTTTCTCACAAATTCCACGCTTGGTTACCAAATTCAGCACTCCTCCGTTTCCTTCTTTGTCACCAGGATACCAGTTTTGCACGGTACTGTATTTAATTTCAGCTCCTTCTAAGGCGATGAGCTCGACCACAGCAGCATGAAATTGGTTTTCGTTTCGGCTTGGGGCGGTACAACCCTCCAGATAGCTAACGTAACTGTCTTGGTCGGCAATGAGCAAGGTACGCTCAAATTGCCCGGTTCCTCCTTGGTTAATGCGAAAATAAGTAGAGAGCTCCATGGGGCAACGCACGCCTTTAGGAATATAGCAAAAAGAGCCGTCACTGAAGACTGCAGAGTTTAGTGCCGCTTCAAAATTGTCCGTTTTGGGAACTACGGTACCCAGGTACTTTCGTACCAGATCCGGATGTTCCTGGATGGCTTCGGAGATGGGGCAGAAAATAATGCCTTTTTCGGCTAAGGTCTTTCGAAAAGTTGTGGCCACTGAAGTAGAGTCCATCACGATATCAACGGCTACCCCGGCAAGACGTTTTTGCTCCTCCAAGGAGATTCCCAATTTTTTAAAGGTATCCAAGAGTTCTGGATCCACTTCGTCAATGCTGTTGTATTTTGCTCCTTTAGTGGGAGAGGAATAATAGGAAATAGCCTGGTAATCGGGCTCCTTGAAATTGACGTGAGCCCAAGTGGGAAGTTTCATCTTTTTCCAAATTTCCAGTGCATCCAACCGCCATTCTGTGAGCCAAGCCGGTTCGTTCTTCTTTTTGGAGATGAGCCGAACCGTATCTTCATTTAAACCGGGTGCGATGGTATCCGATTCAATATCGGTGTAGAACCCGTATTCGTACTCTTGCGTCTCCAGTTCTTTTTTCAGATCTTCTTCGGTATATTTTGCCATAATTTTCTGATGCTTAGATTAGCGCTAAAAATAAATAAATTCTTATAAACGTAATGGCCACAAAGATAAGGTTAAGAATTGTGATAAACAACTTATTTAGAAGTATTCTAATTAAGTATATTCGAGAATTTTGTAAAAACATAAAGAGTTGATAATCAATGGATAATGAGCTTATGTTTATTAAGTGGACTGAATAAAAATAAGGAGTTTGAGAGGTATGCTGAACAAAGTATTGTTTTGTTTCTCTTGTTAACGAGAAAAATAAAGGTTTAAAAATAGGGAGATACCAAAAATTATTGTCCGTACCTTGGAGATTTATTGCAGGATTTGCAGTAAATTGTAATCAAAACCTTACCCAATATATTGTAGAGATTGTCCAAAGCAAATACATTTGTTTAGGCCGATACTCGTGAATTTTATCGGTGTAAACAAAGCTTAGGTTGCAGACAGCCAAAAATTAAAAAATGAGGAATGTTTAATCTTGAACGTTGGCGTGAAATCGCCGAATCCATCCGGAGTAACTTGTTGCGAACGGTTTTATCGGGATTTACGATTGCTATGGGACTCTTTATTTTTATTTTTCTTTTGGGTATAGGCCGAGGGCTGCGAAACTCCTTTGCCCTTAATTTCCTAGGGGACGCGGCCAACATGATCAGTATTTTTGGCACCCGTACTTCAGAACCTTATCAAGGGATGCAATCCGGACGGGAGATTGTTCTTAAAAATGAAGATTTCCACGAGATTATGAAGCAATATGGCGATCAAATTGCGCATGCGGCACCAGATTTTCAAACCACCTTATCGGTCAAAAGTGAAAGAGAAAGTGGAACCTATCAGGTGATCGGTTCCTTGCCTGATCAGCAAGTGCTGCGGGAGCGAACGGTGGAGATGGGGCGCTATCTTAACGCCCGTGATCAGGAAATCGGGCAACGTGTAGCCGTTATGGGTAGGTTGGCACAGCGGGATTTGATAAAAAACGGTTTTCCGGTGGGGAAAACCCTTACCATCGAGGGGGAAAACTATACCGTGATCGGTACCTTTTCAGATGCCGGGGGAGATTTTAGAGAACGTGAAATTACGGTCCCTTTAAAAACTTTACAGCGGATGAAGAAAAATTCAGATACCCTGACCACTATTGAATTTACCTATAAGAAGAGCCTTTCTACTAAGGAAGCCATTGCGCTTGGGGAGAGGATTAAGGCCGATCTCAAACGCAAGCACCGAGTAGCTCCGGGAGACGATACCGGGATTATCCTGAGGAATGCTGCCGAAGATATGGCGGATACTGTAGTTTTTATGCGGGTTTTGACGGCGATTGTGGGATTTATAGGCTTGGGAACACTCATTGCTGGAATGTTGGGAATCAGTAACATCATGGTTTATATCGTAAAGGAAAGAAACAAAGAATTTGGGATTCGGAAAGCGGTAGGAGCAAAACCAAAAGATATCATTGGTTTGATATTGCAGGAGAGTATCTTGATCACGGTTATTTCCGGTTTAGTGGGGGTAGGATTGGGTTGGATAGGATTATATAGCGTGGGTGATCATTGGGAAAAATACTTTATAACACGGCCTGATATTGGAATGAGTACTGTTTTTTTTGCCTTTTTAGCGTTGTTATTTGCGGGAGCCCTGGCAGGTTTTATTCCGGCGTATCGTGCAGCAAAAGTAAAACCCGTAGCAGCGCTCGCTGAGGAGTAAAAAATAAAATAGCCCTATGAAATGAGCATTATTTTTAGAACCGATACTTGGCAGGAAATTTTCCATTCGCTCAAAAACAATAAGCTCCGCACCTTTTTGACGATGGTGGGGGTGGGCTGGGGCATGTTCCTATTTGTCGTACTCCTTGGAGCGTCCAAAGGTGTTGAAAACGGCTTTGATCGTGCTTTTTCAGGTTTTGCTACCAATTCTATTTTTTTATGGGCGCAAACCACTAATATTCCATATGAAGGTTTTCCTAAGGGCCGGACCGTTGAATTGGATCTGGACGACATCACTTATCTCAATCGAAATGTGGAGGGAATTGATATCATTGCTCCAAGAAACAGTAAAGGAGGACGCTTTGGAGACCCTATTCCGGTAGCCCGGAATGAAAATATAGAAGAGTATGTGCTGTATGGTGATTATCCGGTAGGTGATCAAATCAGTAAAAAAAGATTGGTTTTCGGACGGTATATCAACCAGTCCGATATTGGAGCGGATAAATATGTGGCTGTTATTGGAAATGAAGTCTACCAGGCCCTGTTTAAAGCGCAGGAGAAAGAAGATCCAATAGGAAAATCCATCAACATCAACGGGAGCTATTTTACCGTTATCGGAGTTTTTAAGACCGTTACAAATGGGCCGCGAATGGAGGGCGACGATTCCATCTTTATTCCGTTTTCTACTTTTAACAGTATGTTCAATCAGGGAAATAAAGCGGACATGTTTGCCATCGTTGGGCTACCCCATATCAATATGGATTTTTTTGAAGAGGAAATCAAAGCTGCCTTGCGTAAAAGGCATCGCATTCATCCTGCCGATGAAAATGCCTATGCGAGTTTCAATCTGGTTACCGAATTTAAAAAAGTAGATGGTTTTATTACCGGATTGCAACTGCTGACCATTGTGGTGGGGATGTTGACGATTCTAGCCGGGGTGATTGCCATTTCCAATATTCTGTTGATTACGGTCAAAGAACGGACCAAGGAAATTGGAATTAGAAGAGCTATGGGGGCCACACCCTCGAATATCCGCAATCAAATCCTTTTGGAAAGTGTAGTGATTACCTTTACCTCGGGATTCATCGGATTTATTTTAGGAAATCTCTTGTTGATGCTCTTGGATATGGTTACCGCCAATAATGACGGGATTCCGTTTTCTAATCCGGCTATTAATTATGGAGATGTGGCTGGAGCTTTGTTTATTATGCTTGTTCTGGGCATCTTTATCGGACTGATTCCCGCACAACGAGCGGTACGTATTCATCCCATTGAGGCAATCCAAAGTTATTGAGAAACTCAAACAGCCGAAGCTTAAATCATATGAAAAAAATAAAATTAAGAAAGATTGGATATAGTGCAATAGGAGTGTTGGTGCTTCTGGTCATCGGCATGGCTATTCGCTATATGGTGCGTTCCAACATGAAGGGAAACCAAATGGTACTCACCGAGTATCCCTTTGTTCGTAATTTGGAAGATAAGGTTCTGGCCACCGGTACCATCGTTCCCAAAGAAGAAGTGGAGGTAAAGCCTAATATTCCCGGGATTATCGATTCGATTTATGTGCGGGAGGGAGATAAGGTCAGAAAAGGAGATATGATTGCTACCATTACTGTTGTGCCCAATATTAATGAGATGAATGCTGCACTGCAGGAAATAAAAACCGCCCAATTGCAAATTGAGCAAGCCCAGATCAATCTTGATAACCAAGAGATACAATATAGGATGAGCGAAAGCCTATATGAAAAAGGGGTTATTTCTAGAAAGGATTATGCCGATGCTGAACAGCAATATAAAAACACGAATAAACAGCTTGAAATCGCTGAACAGCAGCTCCGAATTGCACAACGGCATTTGGAGATTGCCAAAACCGGCATCACCCCAGAACTACGTGAACTTGCCACTACTGAGGTGCGATCAAAGTTGGACGGAACGGTTTTGGAAGTCCCGGTTAAAGTAGGAGGGCAGGTCGTTGAAGTCAATGCTTTTAATTCAGGAACGACCATTGCCACAGTAGCGGATTTAAATACCTTGATATTCAAAGGGAAGATTGATGAGGCCCAAGCTGGAAAGTTGGAAGAAGGGATGGAGATGAACATTTTGGTTGGGGGATTAAGGGATCGAAAGTTTCCGGGAAAACTGACCCTGATTGCCCCTAGAGGGGAGGATGATCACGGAAGCATTAAATTCCCAGTGGAAGGCAATGTCTTTAACCCGGACTCGGTCTATATACGGGCTGGGTATTCCGCCAATGCAGAGATTATCCTGCAAAGTGAAAAGGATGCCCTCCTTTTGGACGAGGCACTCATCCAGTACGATGGAGATGATGACCTGCCCTTTGTCGAAGTGAAACAGCTCGATGGAAGTTTTAAAAAAGTGAATGTTGAATTGGGGGGAAGCGACGGAATCAATGTGCAAATCCGTTCTGGAATCGACAAAGATGATGAGATCAAAGTCTGGAATCCCTCTCAACAGGAAATAGAAAAAGCCAAAGCCATGGGACATCCCAAAGTGATTAAACGGGGATAGCGGTAAGGTGCTTCAGGCCTCTTTTTAAGTGCCCCCTGAGACCGAAACGAGAAGGATTGGTATATCTTGGTCTTTCTACCATCGGTAAAATGGTTGCTCATTCAATCGCTATGCGGGTATGGATTCAGTTTTTTGTAATCTTTATGGGTTGTCCATACCGTTCATTAGCTATTGCTTCCTTTGGCTTGACCTTGCAATCTCCTTGGTAGTACCCCTCGGATAGCGCCTACTGAGCATGAAAGACAAGGAATGCTTCTCTTTTGTCCTAAGAATATACTTTTTTGGGACATAAACCTGTATCAACAAGAGGACTATCCTCTTTATAGCATCATTTTGAAAAGCTTTGGATGCATTTCGAATAGCGGACCAATTGAGAGAGGATATTTTTGGGAAACTTTCATCTGGAGAAGAATTTAAGTTGTGGTAGATGCTTTGTAGGCACCCTTTTTATAAGGATGACTGTCACAAAGCTTATTTTTGGTGCTTTACTTATAAACGTTAGTTTTCATAGAAACAGATGCATATCCATAAAGTAGGAATACTATTGATGTTGCTGTGTTTTGGCTCCGCTCAGGCTCAACGAATTCAGGGGACCACTTATGCCGGCACCCTTGGGGGAAATCGGCCCGTGCGGCTTACGCTGTACCCTGTCGATGGGTTATATGTGGGGAAAGTGAAGAGGTTTGACGACTCAGGAAAAACTTCCACCTTGGTCGTCGGTCGGGCCGGGGTTGAAGGGGAAAGCTTTGAGCTGCGGGAATATACGCAAGACGGAACGATCACTGCAAATTGGCAATTACAATTGCAAGGTGACTCTTTAAAGGGAAAAAAATATATACCCTATACTGATCAGCAGGGTAGGGTTCGTTTATCAAAAGAGAAGCATACCTATCTTGGGTTAAAGAAGCCCGAGCATCTGGAAGGCGACTATGGATATCAAATTGGAGAAGAGGGACCTCAAGGCCTGTTTTCTATAACAAAAATTGGTCCCGATCGCATTGCCATAGATGCCGTTGCCGTAACGAGCGCACCAGCACGAAATATAGCGGCTTATCAGGATACTGTTTCCTTGATGCACCATCGTTTTGAGCATAAATTTATAGGACCAACGGATGACGATGTACCTTGCGAGATCGATCTGGAGGGTGTTTTTTATTCGGATTTTTTACGGGTGCGGTACACCAATACGAATCCTTGTCCGTTTTATTTTGGTCATCGGGCGACTTTGGAAGGCATTTTTAAAAAAATTAGGTAAGGTTATGAAAAAAACGTTCTTTTTTAGCCTCGTGTTGATGTTGTTGAGCGTTGACTTTTGGGGACAGCGGCATACGGTACAATATGTCGTACCCCCGAGCTTTCAGTACAGTAGAATTTCCACTTTTTCAGAGCACTTAGCCAAGGTGGAAGTGGGGGCGAACCGTGTGGGTTTTATGGATCGAGAAGGAAAAATAAAGTTTATACTGGACGATGCATACGCCAATGTCGGAGATTTTCACAGTGATCGAGCTCTTGTACAAAAAGGAGAAGGAACAAATGCGAAGTACGGATATATCGATAAAAGAGGGCAAGTAGTCCTCCCTTTTCGCTATTTAAGTGCCCAAGATTTCTCGGAAGGTAGAGCTGGAGTATATAGTGCTGAAAACGGTTGGGAAATAATTGATCGGCAAGGGAAGGTGATTTTTGGGGATAGCTTGATCATTACCGAAATGCCCCATACACATGGTGGGGGGTATTATGAGGTGGAACCCTTTTCCTTTCACAACGGCTTGATGCTCTCCGGTCGGGAGGCTCGTTATGGGTATATCGATCGCGCAGGAAAGAGGAGCATCCCTTTTCAATATGATCTCGCCTCAGATTTTTCAGATCAACGGGCTATAGTAGCAAGATGGCTTTCGGATAAACCGTCGGGAGGTAAGGACCCGTTAGACAGGATATATGCTGCGCTTCCTGAAGGCGAAAAAGAAGGGGTATGGTCCATCATTGATCGAAAAGGGGAGACTATTTATACCTTTAAAGATGGAGAACGTCCGGATTGGCAACATGGTTTTTCTTGTGGGCTGATCGGGTTTTTTAAAGATCGCAAAAAGGGTTTTATCAACACCGAAGGGAAGATCATTGTCCCGGCCCAATACCCCGATAGCCCCTATCCGTTTCCTTATAGCGATGGAGTGAGTATCGTTCAGGTACGCGGACAAGAAAAAGACAACAGTGATGGATATATGAAGATTGTGGATACCACAGGAGAAATGATTTCAAAAATCCCTTTTAAAACCACGTATGGATTGATTATCGATTCTAAAATGGCGTTTCATGAAGGACTGCTATCGGTCAAGATACAGACGGAGCCCAACACCACTTTTGGGCTTTGGGGTTATCTCGATAAACAAGGAGAAGTAATCATTACGCCGCAATTTACTACTGCACTTGATTTTCACCAGGGCCGTGCTATTGTGGTAACACAAGACGGCCGCTTGGGTGTCTTAAGGAATCCGCTGGAAAAAGAGCATTAGCCACAGCAATATAAAAAGCTATACACAACAGGAATGGGAGGTATTTTTGTTTTATTCGTTTATCTGGCTTACTATCTTTGGTTTGTCTTCTTACCCCTTGGCGGGCTATTCTTTTTTCTGGGGCGATGGTGGCGGTTGAAAACCTCTTCATGGTGGGGCAAATTAGCCGGTACGTTTTTTTGATTTTGGGTTTGGCCTTGCTTTCACTAGGGTTGTTGGGGGCTTATTTTAAACTTACGGAATACTAAGAAGTTGACAAGGCTGGGTGGTCCTTTAAGATGACTGAAATGATCACCGCTG
>JAJYSO010000332.1 GCA_021793535.1 Bacteroidota bacterium
TCCGATCTATTCGGGTCTTGGTGTCTTGTGAAAGTTTATGTCCGGTCATCAAAATACAATAGCTCTGCTCAGCCCCGCGCCCCACACGCCCCCTGAGCTGATGCAACTGGGAGAGCCCAAAGCGTTCTGCACTTTCTATAATCATCACACTCGCATTAGGCACATTAACCCCCACTTCAATCACGGTAGTGGCCACCATAATTTGTGTTTCTCCTCGGGCAAAGCGATTCATTTCATAATCTTTGTCTTTGGGTTTCATTTTTCCATGCACAATGGAGACTTGATATTGAGGTAAAGGAAAATCCCTGACGATACTTTCATAACCGTCCATTAAATCCTTATAATCCAGCGCTTGGCTCTCTTCGATTAAGGGATACACCACATACACTTGGCGTCCTTTAGCGATCTCACCTCGCATAAAGGCAAAAACTTTTAACCGATTACTGTCGTACCGATGCACTGTTTTTACCGGCTTTCTCCCCGGAGGAAGCTCATCTATCACTGAAATGTCCAAATCCCCATACAGACTCATGGCCAAGGTTCTCGGAATCGGAGTGGCCGTCATGACCAAAATATTCGGCGGAAGCTCATTTTTTCGCCACAGCTTAGCCCGTTGAGCCACACCAAAACGGTGTTGTTCGTCAATAATGGCTAATCCCAAATTTTTAAACTTGACCTTATCTTCAATGAGTGCATGGGTTCCGATCAAGAGTTGAAGGCTTCCATCTATTAACTTTTCATGTAATTCTTTCCGATCCGAAGCCTTGGTGGATCCCGTCAACAACGCAACTTCTATGGACAATGCCTCACAAAATCTTGTCAAGGCGTGATAATGTTGTGTAGCCAAGATCTCCGTAGGAGCCATAATACAGGCTTGGAAGTGATTATCCAATGCCATAAGGCAAGTTAAAAAAGCCACAATAGTTTTTCCTGAGCCTACATCTCCCTGCAACAAACGATTCATTTGAGCGGGGCTTTTTAAATCCTTACGAATTTCTCTAACCACCCGCATTTGTGCATTAGTCAAGGTAAAGGGTAAATGTTTTTGATAAAAAGTATTGAAATACGTTCCTATTTCTTCAAAAGCATAGCCTTTTATTTTTTGTTTGCGAAGAATATTTTTACGAATCAATTGAAGCTGAATATAAAAGAGCTCTTCAAATTTCAAACGGTATTGTGCCCGGGCAAGCTTCTCGGCAGATTGCGGAAAGTGAACATTAAAAACGGCCTCTGCCTTGGAGATCAATTTTAACTCCTGTAAGAGGTCATCCGATAAGGTTTCATAGAAAGCGTCTTTACACACTGCAAAAACATTTTCCATAATTTTAATCATCGAACGATTGCTCAGCTTTTTACTCAACTTTTCTGTGGAAGGATAAATGGGCTGCATGGCTTGCTGAACACCAGCTTTGTGTTCTTCGAGCAGTTCCATATCCGGATGTGCCATATTATAACGTCCGTTAAAGAGGCTTACCTTACCAAAAATCACATACGGTTGATTGATCTTCAATCCGTCCTTAATCCACTTCTGCCCTCTGAACCAAACCAAATCCATTTCCCCGGTTCCATCGACAAAGGTGGCCACCAGCCTTTTCTTTCGCCCCTGTCCAACGGTTTTGAGATGGATGATCTTTCCGATAATCTGTACTTCTGCCGAACTGGGGCGCAACTCCTCTATTCTGTAATACCGGCTGCGATCGATATACCGATTCGGAAACAAATTCAAAAGATCCTGACAAGTAGAAATTCCCAGTTCCTGACGCAACAAATCGGCTCTTGCCGGGCCCACTCCCTTTACATAGTCTACCGGTGTTTGTAAACGTTCTACATTCATACCGACGAAGATAAAAATCTTAATCGATATTCCGGTTCAAAGCTTTTTGTGTTTTTCTCCCTACCAAATTCTTTTGTAAATTCGAGCAAAAGAAATACCATGCCTACCTTTGGTCAACAGGTCATCAATTTCCATCAAAGCCTTCACTTTTCTTCAGCACTCCCTAGAGGAATTAAAGTCATGAACCCGGTCGAAGAGAACGACGAAATAATAGAAAATATAAAGCGTTTTTACACTAAATTCTTCGGCGATCACCGCTCCCGCAGGTTTTTGATCGGAATCAACCCCGGAAGATTCGGTGCTGGTCAAACCGGTCTTCCATTTACCGATACGAAGCGCCTTGCAGAAAACTGTGGCCTTCCACCGGTCAGCTTTTCTTCACACGAACCTTCTTCCGTTTTTATCTATGAAATGATCAATGCCTTCGGTGGCGTTCAAGCATTCTACAAACAGTTCTATATCAATTCGGTTTGCCCTTTGGGGTTTATACAACGCAACAAGAAAGGGAATTGGGTCAACTGCAACTACTATGATTTTCCCGAACTATTCGAAGCTTTAAAACCCTTTATTGTCACTACGCTTAAAAAACAGATTACTTTTGGTATCGATACCTCGGTCTGCTATTCTTTGGGAAAGAAAAATGCGAAGTTTTTATCAAAAATCAACGCTGAAGAACACCTTTTTGAAAAAATTGTTCCCTTACCCCATCCGCGGTATGTCATTCAGTACAAATTCAAAGAAAAAGATACTTTTATTATGGCCTATCTCCAAAAGCTCATGGGGCTGTAATTCTTTGCTATTCACATTTAAGAACACACTCTTTCCACTTGGTAGAAAGGTTTGCTTCCCAACCCAAGTCAAAGATTTAAAAAAACGAAAGGA
>JAJYSO010000333.1 GCA_021793535.1 Bacteroidota bacterium
AACGAAGCTAGAGAAGCAGTATACAAAAGTTTATTCAAGATAAACGATTTAGATGATTACATTACCGATCAGGTAAACCGAAGAGGACTGGAAGAATTTTCTTCTGAACTCCGGCGCGTCTTCTTTGAAGTGGTGGAACCAAACGTGTCCTTAGATAGAGAGCTTACTGAGCGGGATTTGGAGGCCAAGCTATCGAATATTTCCTATACAAAAGGAATTATTTCCCAAGGCAGTCAAATTATCAGCAAAGGGGAAATCGTAGACAGCACCAAACAGCAGATATTGGACTCCCTTCGGGATGAGTATCAATCAAACTTTTGGAGTAAATCCAGTTATAGTATTGTTATAGTTGGCTATACTATTTTGGTAGCCATGGCTTTGTTTATGCTCATGTTGTTTTTAAGAAAATATGGGCAGTCCATTTTTGAAAACAACAAAAAAATAACTTTTGTATTTTTTAATATTCTGCTGATTGTAGCGCTGACCGTAGGGGTGATGAAAATGGATGTGAACTATGTATATGCCGTTCCTATTTGTGTATTGCCAATTTCTTTAAGTGCTTTTTTTGAAAAACGTTTTGGACTGTTTGCTCATATCATCACCATCCTTATTCTAGGGTTCATTGTGCCGAACAGCTATGAGTATATTTTCTTACAGATTATGGTTGGGATTGTCACTGTTTTGAGCTTTTCAGAGCTGTATAAACGGGCAGATATCTTTATCTCGGTAGGGAAGATTACCCTGGTGTATATTGTAGCTTATTTTGCCTTTACGGTTATCCAAGAGGGCAGTTTTAATGGAATTAGTGGGTTTACGGTTCTGATGTTCGTGGTTAATGGTATTTTGACGCTTTTTGTCCAGGCTTTGATTTACGCTTATGAGAAGATATTTGGACTGATCTCTGATGTTTCTTTATTGGAGCTTTCCAACACCAACTCTAAATTATTAAAGGACTTGTCGAACAAGGCTCCTGGAACTTTTCATCACAGTCTAAACGTAGCAAATTTAGCTGAAGCAGCTGCTAATGAAATAGGCGCTAATGCAATGCTGGTTCGGGTGGCTGCATTGCACCACGACATCGGAAAGATGACCAACCCCACTTACTTTACCGAAAACCAAGTTACTTCTGTAAATCCCCATGATGGACTGGCCCCGAAAGAAAGTGCCAGAATTATTATAAACCATGTGGTCCATGGCATCGAGATTGCAAAAAATCATCAGTTACCCGATCGAATCATTGATTTTATAAGAACACATCATGGGACAACCCTGGTGTATTATTTTTATAAAAAAGCACAAGAAGCCGCCAAAGAAACAGGAGAAGAAGTAGACATAGCCGATTATCAGTACCCAGGACCGGCTCCTTTCAGCAAAGAAACCGCCATTCTAATGATGAGTGACAGTGTCGAAGCGGCCAGTAAAAGCTTGCAAGAGCCCACGGCAGCTAAAATTGATAATTTTGTTGAAAAAATCATTGATAAACAAATGGAAGATGGGCAGTTTTTAAACGCGAGCATTACCTTTAAAGAGATTCAGAGTGTCAAAAAGATATTAAAGCGGAAACTGAATAACATTTACCATCTTCGTGTAGAGTATCCGGAGTAGCCTTAACCTTTTTAAATTTAATTGAACATGATTTTTATTGATAACAAGGGTATCAATGACCCGCAGATAAACTTAGCGCTAGAGGAGTATTGTATTCGAAATTTGCCCAATGGAGAAGACTATTTGTTGTTTTATGTGAATGCACCGTCCATTATTATTGGAAGAAATCAAAACACCTTAGAGGAAATCGATTTGGACTACTGCGTAGCCCATAATATCAAAGTGGTTCGACGAATTTCGGGGGGCGGCGCAGTTTATCATGATTTGGGAAACCTCAACTTTAGCTTTATGACGGATTTTGATCGTTCTAAACTGAATAATTTTAAACAGTTTACCGAGCCGATTGTTCGTGTCCTAAATGAGATGGGAGTGCCTGCAGAATTGAAGGGACGCAACGATATTGTGGTGCACGATAAAAAAATTTCTGGAAATGCACAATTCTCCTCTGTTAAACGAATGTTTAATCATGGAACGTTATTGTTAGATTCTGATTTGAGTGAGGTAGGCAGGGCACTTACTGTGAAAATGACGAAAATAAAATCAAAAGGACATAAATCTGCTCGTGCTCGGGTGGCCAATATTTCCGAATTTTTAGAGGAGCCAATGAGCACGGAACAATTTAGACAAAAAATATTGGCAGGGATTTTTGCAGAAGATCCCGATTTTGAAACCTATACTATGACCGAAGAAGATTGGGCAGGAGTTTATCAATTGAGAGATGAGAAGTATGCGACATGGGATTGGAATTTTGGAAAATCACCTAAGTTCGATATTCAGCGAGAGAAAAAATTCCCTTCAGGGATTATTGATTTGCGCATTAAAGTGAAAAAGGGGGGGGAAATTGAAAACGTAAAAATATACGGAGACTTTTTTGGAAAGGACCCTGTTGAAGATATTGAAGAAGCTTTAAAAGGGGTGCGTTATACGAAGGAAGATGTAGCCCTAGCCCTCAAAGATTTTGATTTATATACCTATTTTGGACAAATTGAGAACCAAGAATTCATCGATTTGGTTTATGGTCCTGACGAGCTCTGATTCTTTATATTGGGCAAAGGAGGGAAGGGCTTGTTATCGATAGCTCCAAAAAGGAGATGTTGATA
>JAJYSO010000334.1 GCA_021793535.1 Bacteroidota bacterium
GCGAATCGCCGGCCAACATTAAAATTTTCTTACGCATAACATCTATTTTTTGGTTACTCAATATTACGAAAAAAGAGTCGGTAATCCCAGTGGTTAACATCCTGTTGTGAGGCTTGTTTTTAATCTCAGAAATGAGTAAGCGGATCCATGTTCAGGACTTCTTGTATGGACTGGCCCTGTACAAAAGAAAAAGTACTGAAAGTATCAAAAGTCTTTTTTCGATGCCTTTACGTGGAGGAATAGCGGTGGGATTAAGGTCCATAGCAGCAACATGATAAAGGCGATAAAGCCTCCCCAGTGGTTTCCAAAAAAATTCTTGAAGAGTGCTCCGGTATATCCTAATAAGGCAGAAATATCCAATTGTAAGAGCATCATGATTCTCGATAGGTCGATGGGATTGAACAGGCTAGCCATCAAAGAAAACTGATCCAGAGGGTAGTCTCCGAATACATTTAAAACAATGAGGAAGATACCATCGTAAATGACAGCCATAAATAGCCAAACTAAGATTGCATAGCTAAACCCCATGATTCGGTTCTCATTACACAGTGCGATGGAATATGATAACCCGGAGAAAATGAAACTCAGGAAAGCTCCCAGTACCAGCAATTGACTAAATTCCCAAATTGCACTGGATTGAAATAAACCGTATAGGATAAAGGGAACTCCCAAGCCCATGATTAAGCTTAGCGTTAAGGAAATGGCCACACCGAGGTATTGGCCTATAAAAATCGAACTTCTTTTAATAGGGAGGGCTAATAGTAATTCGGTAAACTCTTTGGAGTTATAGTAATACATGACCCCAAATATTGTACCGATAAGGGGAACCAGTAGGAGGATGACATTCATCAAGGTTAGAATTGTCTTGGAGAGACTGGGAGTTAAAAATAGCAAAACCACACCCAATAAAAAGTAGAAGAGGAAGTACACGTACGTCCAACGGCTTCTAATCAAGTCGAAAAAACTGTATTTTAAAATTTTAAGCATAATCGGTCTGGGTTAAAAGATTGGCAATGGCGTGTTCAAAACTCGGTTGTTTTGTTTTTTCTTTGAGTTGGCTGGAAGAACCCTTAAAGTAAACTTTGCCTTCCAAAAGGAAAACGATTTCATCCGATACTTCTTCTACGAAACTCATGATGTGCGAAGTCAGTACAACAATCTTACCTTTTTTACGTTCTTGGTCGATTAACGTCTTTAAAATAAGTAGAGCGACAGGGTCTAACCCTGTGGTAGGCTCGTCGAGAATAAGAAAAGGACTGTCAAAGAGAAAGGTTAATACAAGGTTTACCTTTTGCCTGGTCCCCCCGGAGAGATTGCTAAGTTTTTTGTCGAGATAAGGGGTAAGCCCCAATTGCTCTATCAATTGCTGTTCACAGCGGTTGTTTGCACTCCGTAGGTCCTTTATCATGCGGATGAGTTCACTTACGCGAAGATTTCCCGGGAAATTTGCAATTTGCGGTAGATAGTCAATCTGTTTTCGATAGAGCCACTCCTTTTGAATGGGATCCCCTTGTATTTTAATCTCGCCTTTATCAGGGATGACCATCCCCAGTATACATTTGATTAGCGTGGTCTTTCCTGATCCGTTTGGCCCCAATACGGCATATACTCCTGGATGGGTAAAAGATAAATTTATCCCCTTGAGGACTTTGTTTTTACTAAAGGTTTTATGTATGTTTTTGATTTCAATCATGCTCTATTTTTTTTATGGATGGACTGTGGTCTACTAAATTATCGGGGGTCAAAACAGGAGATATTTTTTCTGCAAAATCAATGATGTCAATGAAGATGCTCCGTAAGAGAATAATGGATTCCCGAGATTTGTTGACCAAGTAAGAAAATAGTTTTATCGGTCTATGAGGAATATCACCGATTCCATCTTTGTCGAGGTCATAGCCGGTATACTCACTCCAATAATTACCATCAAAAGAATTTTGATTCAACGGCCCGTTATAAGCCAAGTCAAAAGAATTATTTAAGAAATTATTTTTAGTGAACAAGTTGTGATAATTTGCCCCTCTGGATTTGATGGCCCATCCGTTGCTTTTAAAATCATTGTGGAGATAAGTAATACGGTTAGATCCTTCTACGTTTATTCCTGTAGTATTTCGCTCAAAAATATTGTAGGTTAACTCACAATCCATCGCTTCTTTTAAGAGCACGCCATAGGCTGCACCTCCCCAGTTATCTTTAAAAATATTGCGGTGCATTTTCATATTTTTGGAAAACATGATGGCAATACCCGCTCCGTTATGATTGAAAGTATTGTGGCTTACCGTATTGCTTTGTGAAAACATAAAATGCAGCCCATAGCGCACATTGTCTTTACTGATGTTATGATCTATTAGATTGTGGTCAGAAAATTCCAAGTAAATTCCATCTCTCATTTGATAAACCTCATTTCTTTTTATTTCCAAGTTGTTACTGTACCATATATGGATCCCATTTCCAGCGTTAAATTCACTTTCTGCCATGCCATAAACTTTGTTGTTCAGTACCTTTCCGTAACTTGATTTTTCAATAAAAATTGCAAAAAATGGATGACGTATATGAAGGTTTTGAATGGTGAAGTATTGGACTCTCTTTGCCCGTATTGCAGAAAAATCTTTGAGGTTACTGGAACCGACATTCACAATTTCAAAGCCATCCACTGTGACATAATCGGCTTCGATAGAGAGGACTTCTCC
>JAJYSO010000335.1 GCA_021793535.1 Bacteroidota bacterium
AAGGGGTGGTAGCGTTTTTGGGAGAACAAAAGGCAATATAAAAAAATGAGTTATCGCACAGGAAATCAAAAAATAAAATTATCTTTGCGGCGCAGTAGAAAGACTACTCGTACATAATAATTATTGAAATAATATTGGCATGTATTTGACAAAAGAAGAAAAACAAAAATTATTTGCCCAGTACGGTGAGAACGAAAAAGATACAGGTTCTGCCGAAGGTCAAATTGCTTTATTTACAAAGCGAATTGCGCACATATCTGCGCATCTGAAGAGTAATCAAAAAGACTTTAACTCCGAGCGATCTTTGGTTCACTTGGTAGGAAAACGTCGTCGATTATTGGATTATCTAAAGAAAAAAGATATTACACGTTATCGAGCTATTATCAAAGATTTAGGCTTAAGAAAATAACAGATTACAAGTTACAAGGGGCTTTTTGAGCCCCTTTTTTTGAGTTTCTTCCCTTCATTGGTTCTTTTTTAAACCACCGCACAACAACCTTCGTCTAGACGAACCCCTCCGTAGGGTAAGACGGTTAATTGTTATTCATTTAATTTTATTAAATATTATGATTCCAAAAGTTTATACAGAGACCATTGATTTGGGGGATGGGAGAGAAATCACATTAGAAACTGGAAAATTAGCCAAACAAGCACACGGTTCCGTTGTGGTGAGTATGGGAAAAGCAAAACTGCTTTGTACGGTAGTTTCTAACTACACAAAGACAGATATGCCTTTCTTTCCTTTAACAGTGGATTACCGAGAAAAATTTTCTGCAGCCGGGCGATTCCCTGGTGGATTTTTAAAACGGGAAGGCCGCCCCAGTAATGAGGAGATATTGACCATGAGGTTGGTCGATCGCGTCTTGCGCCCTTTGTTCCCAAGCGATTATAAATACGAAACGCAGGTCATGATTCAATTGATGTCTCATGACCCTGAGATCATGCCGGATGCTTTAGCCGGTTTAGCGGCTTCTACAGCTATTCAATTGTCAGATATTCCTTTTGAGTACCCTATTTCTGAAGTACGCGTGATCCGCATAGACGGGGAGTTTATTATCAATCCCGGAATGGAATTGGTGGAAAAGGCGGACATTGATTTGATGGTGGGCGCTTCAGAGGACAGTGTGGCAATGGTAGAAGGAGAGATGGATGAAGTCTCTGAAGATGAGATGATGGAGGCCATCAAATTTGCTCATCAGGCCATTAAAAAGCAATGTGAGGCACAGCGTCGATTGGTGGAGCAAGTGGGTAAAAAAGAAACACGTGAATATGAAGGCGGGGAGACCGACGAGGCACTCGAGCAGCAGATTTCTGAAAAAGCATATCAAAAATGTTATGAAATAGCCAAACGGGATACCGCTAAGCAAGAGCGCACTGCAGCCTTCGCTCAGTTAGAAGAAGATATCAAAAGCACGTTTTCAGAAGAGGAGTTGGAAGAGAAGGGAGGTTTAATTTCTACCTATTTTCATGAGGCTCATAAAAAAGCCGTTAGAGACCTGATTTTAAACGAAAACATTCGATTGGATGGGCGTAAAACTACGGATATTCGCCCGATATGGTGTGAGGTGGACTATTTGCCATCGGCTCATGGATCCGCTATATTCACCCGTGGAGAGACGCAATCTTTGACTACAGCTACCTTGGGTACGTCTCGAGAGGCCAATCGCATTGATTCCCCAACTGTACAGGGTGAAGAAACGTTCTACTTGCATTATAATTTCCCTCCTTTTTGTACAGGAGAGGCCTATCCTATCCGCGGAACATCCAGAAGAGAGATCGGACATGGTCACTTGGCACAACGCGCATTAAAGAAAATGATTCCTGATGATTGCCCTTATACTGTACGAGTGGTTTCTGAAATTTTGGAATCCAACGGTTCCTCTTCCATGGCTACGGTTTGTGCGGGAACAATGGCATTGATGGATGCAGGTATTCAATTGAAAAAGCCGGTTTCCGGGATTGCTATGGGGTTAATTTCTGAAGGCGGTCAGTACGCCGTCTTATCGGATATCTTAGGCGATGAAGATGCTTTAGGGGATATGGATTTCAAGGTAACTGGAACTAAAGATGGGATCACTGCTTGTCAGATGGACATCAAGGTTAAGGGGTTATCCTATGAGATCATGCGAAATGCACTCCAACAGGCTCATGAGGGGCGTTTACACATTTTAACGAAAATAACCGATACCATTGCCGAGCCTAATCAAACGGTTAAGCCCTATGCACCAAAGATTGTTACACGTGTTATTCCTGCGGAATATATCGGAGCCTTAATTGGTCCTGGAGGAAAGACCATTCAAGAGTTACAGGCCTTATCTTCTACCGAAATCGTGATCAACGAAGATGACGACGACCACGGTATTGTTGAAATCTTGGGAACTAGTCAGGAAGGTATTGATCTGGTATTGAAGAAGATAGATGCGATTACTTTTAAACCTCAAAAGGGAAGCATCTACGAAGTTAGAGTGGTGAAGATCCTTGACTTCGGTGCGGTAGTAGAATATGTGGAAGCTCCGGGGAATGAGACGCTGCTACACATATCTGAATTGGCATGGGCACGTACAGAAAATGTAGAGGATGTCGTTAAAAAAGGAGATATCATTGATGTTAAGTACTTCGGATTTGATCCGAGGACAAAAAAAGAGAAGATTTCTTTGAAAGCGCTTCAGA
>JAJYSO010000336.1 GCA_021793535.1 Bacteroidota bacterium
GTAGCCTCCCGTGAGTAGAGGAGAGGTGGTTCATTTGCTTCTCAAGCTATAAAAACACAGTATACAGTGGCCCCTCCTCCTTTCGAGGTCGCTATCTTGCCGGTACTTCTTTTCCCTTAAGTTACTCTTCTTAGGCGATGGCTTGGGCGCCTATTATGAACGCTGAAGATCATTAGGTTTTTACCTGCCTTTAGCCCGTAGTCTTGATTGGCAAAGCCTGTATTATCCGATGGCTTGCTGTAGGTCGGCAAGCAGATCCTCAATATCTTCTACGCCTACGCTTAACCGGATTAAAGAATCTTTGATACCCAATTTTTCGCGCTCTTCTTTTGGGACGGATGCATGGGTCATGCTCGCTGGATGGCCGGCTAGGGATTCCACACCTCCAAGGGATTCTGCAAGGGTAAAAACTTTTAGTTTCTCGACGATGGACAGCGCACCATTAAGGGTATCGTCCTTGGTTGTAAAAGAGAGCATTCCTCCGTAATCCCGCATTTGTTTTTTGGCAATCTCATGATTAGGATGATCTTCAAATCCGGGCCAATAGACTTTGTCAATCTTTGTATGAGCCTTCAAAAATTCTGCTACTGCGCGTCCATTTTCACAATGCCTTTGCATTCGAAGATGAAGCGTTTTAATCCCTCTTAAGACCAAAAAGCTATCTTGAGGTCCGGCAATGGCCCCACTTGCATTTTGGATGAAATAAAGTTTGTGGGCAAGCTCCTCGTCCTTTACAGCCAATACACCCATAACCACATCGCTATGCCCCCCGAGGTATTTGGTGGCACTGTGCATGACGATATCTGCTCCCAGGTCTAGTGGGTTTTGGAGGTAGGGAGAGGCAAAAGTGTTGTCGACAGCCAGGAGAATATGCTGCTCCTTGGCAATTTTTGCGACCGCTTCAATATCGATGATGTTCATCATCGGATTAGTAGGCGTCTCTATAAAAATAAGTTTTGTATTTGGAGTGATTTTGGCAGAAAGGCTTGCGGCATCTTCCATATCCATGAAGTTGAACTTCAGGCCAAAATCTTCAAAAACTTTGGTGAATAATCGATACGTTCCTCCATATAAATTATTGGAAGTCAATACTTCATCTCCGGATCGCAATAGTTTTAAAATCGCATCGGTGGCTGCAAGACCCGATCCGAAAGCCATGCCATAAGCCCCGTTTTCAATGCTGGCGACTGCTTTTTCCAAGGCTCCTCGGGTGGGATTGCCCGTTCTGGAATATTCATATCCCTTATGTCCTCCAGGTTTAGATTGTGCATAGGTAGAAGTTTGATATATAGGTGGCATCACGGCTCCGAATGCTGGATCTACATTTTCCAGACCTCCGTGTATAGTTTTGGTATTGAATTTCATATGTCTAAGGATTTTCTTATCTACAAAGGTAAGTTTCGTGAACTCATAAACAAAATAGTTTTTTACCTTTATCACTTTAAACGCATTATACTCATGAAGAAATTTGCATTTGCCATTACCCTTCTGATTCTTATGGTCAGTTGCAAGAAGGAGCATAAGGAAAAAACGGAAGCTCATGCACAAAAATTTGAGACGGAGCAGGTTGTAAGAGATGCTTCCAATATAGCTTCTTGTAAGGATAAAGATTGCCCTGACATTGACTTGGTATACACCAGAGTCAAAGAAGACTCCAATTTTGGCCAACGCATCAATCAAAACAACGAGAAGGAATTAATTCAAATTTTACACCTTGCTGAAGACCAACCATTGGCGCAGTCGGTAGATCAAGCCTTGGATGAATTCGTGGAGGAGTATTTTAAATTCAAAAAAATCGACTCCTTGACACATACCTCTTATGAGGCACAAATCGAGCAAAGCATTAAAAGTCAAAATGACAAAACCTTAGTTTTTAAAACCTCCTATTACATTTATACCGGTGGTGCACACGGCTATGGGGCAGTACTTTTTTCCAACTATGATGCGCAGACGGGAAAACTGTTGCAAAAGAAAGATTTAATTGATGATCTTCCATCCTTCAAGGATTTCGTTGAGGAAAAGTTTAGATTGCAATACCAGATTCCTGAAACAGCTAATATAAACTCCAAAGGGTTTTTCTTTGATGATGATCAGTTTGTTTTACCCGAAAATATTGCGGTAACAGACAAAGAGGTGATTTTGGTTTACAACCCCTATGAAGTGGCCAGTTATGCGGAGGGGCAACTGCGTTTTGTTTTTCCAAAAGAGTCGGTTGAAAAGTGGCTTAAGTATTAAAAGGCATTGATAATCTGTAGTTAAGGATTTGTTTTTGACACGTTTTGGATTCCTTTTGAAGAAAAAATGACAAATAAGGTCAATATGAAAATAAATTCAGAATAAAATGTAAAAAGTTATTTACTTTTCATAGTTTATCCTTAGGTTTGTGATAATTATTAATTATTATATTTTATTAAATGAAAGGTACAGTTAAATTTTTCAACGCATCCAAAGGTTATGGCTTCATAACTAATGACCAAACAAAACAAGACGTTTTTGTGCACATAACTGGATTAGCCTGTGAATCCTTAGATACTGGGGATAAAGTTGAATATGAATTGACAGATGGACGAAAAGGTCCAATGGCAACGGGAGTACAAATATTGAATTCGACAGAGGAAGAATAAATATTTTTGTTAAATAGGAAATTGTAGTAGCCGTCTC
>JAJYSO010000337.1 GCA_021793535.1 Bacteroidota bacterium
GCGCTGTGGATGTTTGGTAGTGTACTGGAACAATCCGTCGGGCAGCGACGCTTTTTGTTTATCTACTTTTCTGCCGGGTTGGGGGCGGTGGTTTTACAACTGGCCTTTACTTTTTATAATTTTAATGCGGGCTTTGAGCAGCTACTAGCGATTGGACTCTCCCCAGATGAGATTTATCGTTATATTTATAAAGCGGTCGATTCCAACAGTTTCAGGGTCTTCTCGGGTACTGATGAGAGTACGATTCGTTCAATGATTGGTGCTTATTCCACCCCTATGGTGGGGGCCTCAGGAGCTATTTTTGGGGTTCTTGCGGCGTTTGCAATCATTTACCCCAACCTCCCGCTATACATTATTTTTATCCCTATTCCGATTAAGGCAAAGTATTTGATTGGAGGATATTTTTTCATCGAAGTGTTTTCAGGGTTGACTAACAGCAGTGTTTTAGGGCCTTCGAATACTGCACATTGGGCGCATGTCGGAGGGGCCGTTGTTGGTTTTATTGTCATGTGGTATTGGAAAAAACATCAATTTGATCAAAGTTTCTAAGATGAGGTTTGGCAGTTATCGACAAGGAATGGGTGCAATTGGGGTAACCGAAAAGCTTATCCTGATTAACGTAGCCGTTTTTGTCTTATTTATCCTTTTAAAAACCTTTACCTTTCTTTTTCAGAGTGAGAACCTAATTAATACGCTTCAGGATTGGTTGATCGTTCCTAGCAGTGTACGGCAACTGATTTTTAAACCTTGGGTGCTCTTTACCTATGCTTTTATGCATGCAGGATTTTGGCACCTTATTGGTAATATGCTTATTCTCTATTTTTCAGGTCGTTTTTTTCTCACTTATTTCTCGCCAAAACGGCTCTTAAATTTTTATTTTCTAGGAGCTTTTGCCGGGGCGCTTTTTTTCTTGCTCAGTTACAACCTCTTTCCGGTTTTCCGTGAAAGTGGGAATTCAAAATTATTGGGTGCTTCGGCAGCGGTGATGGCTATTCTTGTGGGGGTTTCAACCTATGCTCCCCATATGATGCTTCGGTTCTTTATTTTCAATCTCAAGCTTTGGTGGGTGGCGGCTTTTTTCGTGTTTAAAGATTTGATTTCCATTCCGATTAGCAATCCCGGCGGGCATATTGCGCATCTAGGTGGGGCAGCATTAGGGTTTTTCTATTCCAAACAATTATTAAAAGGAAGGGATATAGGGGCTTGGTTTGAACGTATGCTGGATACGCTTGTGGGTTTCTTTTCTGCTAAACCCAAGACCCCTTTTAAAAGGGTATATAAAAATAAATCGAAATTTATGGCGAGACCCGGACGTTACCAAGCAGATGACCTACAAGAAACTAAAGCTGAAAAACAAGAAAAAATAGATGCTATTTTAGATAAGATCAGCAAAAACGGGTACGATAGCCTGAGTAAGGAGGAAAAGGAGTTTTTGTTTAGTGTAAGTAAAGATTGAAGCTATTCTTATGACAGGCGGCCTTGCTCGGAAGTTACTTTTTGCGATAAATTCTCTTTTTGCCTTGGCGCTTATTTTGGGATATCTTCTTCCATATGTAGCACCACAAGTGTCTCGCAACTTGTCTGTTTCGGCTCTCTTTTTACCCCTATTGATCGGCCTGAACTTTTGTTTTTTTCTATTTTGGCTCTTTCGTTTAAAACGCTACGTATTTTTATCCCTTTTGGTGTTGGCGCTGGGGGCTAATCATATTCGTGCTTTATTTCAATTTCCCACTTCACCCGACACTGGGGATGAGCACTCTTTTAAGGTGATGAGTTATAATGTACGGTTATTTAATCGGTACCATTGGTTGGATGAGGATTCCATACCACAAAAGATTAGTGGCTTTATTGGCGAAGAGGCTCCAGATGTTATTGCTTTCCAAGAATTCACTGTAGAGAACAAGGTGGATTTGTCTTCGTATGATTACCGCTATGTTCAATTCAAAAGTGGACAATTTGGACAGGCTTTATACTCCAAATGGCCGATTGTGAAAACTGGAAACCTGGATTTTCCGGACACCTATAACAATGCGGTTTATGCCGATATTGCCATGGGGAAGGATACCCTTCGGGTATTTAACCTGCATTTGGAAAGCCTGGGAGTTGATTTGGATAAAGAATTGACGTGGAATCTGAAGAAGAACAAAGCTTTATCCAAGAAGGTTGGGCTGGCCTTTCAAAGGCAGGAGCAGCAAATGGATGAAGTGATGCGTCATATTGAGGCTTCTCCTTATCGTATTGTCCTGCTTGGTGATATCAACAATACGGCCAGTTCTTATCTCTATCGTCAATTGACAAGCCGCTTTAAAGATACCTTTAAGGAAAAAGGAGCGTATTTCGGCCGCACCTTTGATTTAAAAGGATTCCCCCTACGGATTGATATGATTTTGGTGGATCTAGATGTTAAGGTGTTGGCTCACAAAAATTATAATGTTCATCTTTCGGATCATTATCCTGTGATGGCAGAATTGCAGATCAGAAGGGATTAGAGTGCAATTTTTTGAAGATAAGAACCCGTCTCTGGCCCAAGGTTGAATAGGAGATCTAAGATGGAAAGGTTAGGCAAAAAACCGTACTTGTGATCAAATACTTGGCGGTAGGGCATGAGCTGCATATAAGCAGGCCTTTTAGATCGGAA
>JAJYSO010000338.1 GCA_021793535.1 Bacteroidota bacterium
CGTGCGGTCGTCAATGTAATGAGCTCGGAATAGGTATGGGGAAAAACTCCATCATATGCCTCCACCACCATTCGGGCAGCCTTCAGCATATTGCGCGCTCTGGAATAGTACCCCAATCCTTGCCAACGCTTCAACACCTCCTGTTCCGAAGCATGGGCTAAGTCTTGCACGGTAGGATAAGCCTTTAAAAAAGATAAATAATAAGGCATCCCCTGTTGCACACGAGTTTGTTGTAAAATGACTTCACTCAACCAAATTTTATAGGGATCTTTTGTCTCTCGCCAAGGTAAATTTCTGGCATTTTCGGCATACCAAACCGTTAAAGTATCAGAAAAATTCAATCTTAAATAATTTTAAAGCCCACGTATTTCTTTAAAAAAGAGTATAAATACCTGAGTTTTTAGATTTTGAAATATAAATTAGTATATTTGCACCTCCAAAAATACGGATAGAAATATAATTAATATAGATATGACTAAAGCAGAAATTGTAAGTAATATTTCAGAAAATTTGGGCCTTGAAAAAAATGATGTTCAAGCCACACTTGAAAGCTTCATGAACGAAGTTAAAAATTCTTTGGAGTCCGGAGAAAATGTTTACTTGAGAGGATTTGGTAGTTTTATTGTAAAAGAAAGAGCTGCAAAAACAGGCCGAAATATTTCGAAAAATACGGCCATCAGAATTCCTGCCCACAATATCCCGGCTTTTAAACCGGCTAAGGTTTTTCTTGAAGGGGTCAAAGCCAATGTACCTGTAAAATAAATATTTAACTTCAAAAACATCAGCATATGCCAAGCGGTAAAAAAAGAAAACGACACAAAATTTCCACGCATAAACGTAAAAAACGCAGTCGTGCTAACCGACACAAGAAGAAAAAATAGCATTTCTTTATAACGGCTCTTCTATTCCCAAGGGCCGTCTCCTTCTTTATGTTCATTGACATGGAAGCCCTATGGCTTCACCGACTTATAACTCATCCATCAAATCATAGTTATGTTTAATCGATCTATTGATTCTTATAATCAGTAGATACAAATCCTAATATATAATGAGTAAAGAATTAATTATACGGTCCCATGAAGAAACCGTTGATTTTGCTCTTAAAAAGGATGGAAAACTAGTAGAATTTCACCAAGAAAATAACGACAACAAATTTGCTGTCGGTGATATTTATCTTGCCAAAGTAAAAAAGGTCTTAACGGGGCTAAATGCAGCTTTTGTTCCTGTAGGGTACACAAAAGACGGTTTTCTCCACTACAATGATCTCGGTCCACAAATTTCTTCCTTATTAAAATTCATTAAAAATGTTAATAGTGGAAAATTAAAGGACTTCAACTTAAAAAATTATTCTTTTGAAAAGGAAATTGAAAAGGATGGAAGCATTGCCGAAACGGTACATCCCAATCAACCCATCCTGGTCCAGATTGTCAAGGAGCCCATTTCAACCAAAGGCCCCCGACTGAGCAGCGAGCTTTCTCTGGCCGGCCGTTATGTGGTTCTAGTACCCTTTTCCGATCGGATTTCCATCTCGCAAAAAATTCAAGAAAAAGATGAAAAAGACCGCCTAAAGCGGCTGGTCAAGAGTATCAAGCCTAAAGGCTTCGGTGTGATTGTACGTACCGTAGCCGATGGTAAAAAGGTGGCTGAACTCGATCAAGACATTCAAAAATTATTGGGTCGTTGGAAAAACATGTGCAAGCGGATCCAAAAAGCAGATCATCCCACAAAAGTACTCAGTGAATTAAGCTGGGCTTCTTCCTTTGTGCGCGACATGTTTAACGACACATACACTTCCATCTGTACAGATGATGAAGAATTGTACACTCAAATCAAAGATCGCATTGCCAGTATTCTTCCTGAAAAGGAATCTATTGTCAAGCTCTACAACAACAAAGTGCCTATTTTTGAAAAATTCGGGATTGAACGCCAAATCAAAACTTCTTTTGGGCGTACCGTATCCATGAGCAAAGGGGCTTATTTGGTCATCGACCATACTGAAGCCATGCACGTCATTGACGTCAACAGCGGAAATCGAAGTAATAAAGCTAAAAATCAAGAAGATACGGCTTTGGAAGTAAACCTCATCAGTGCCGTAGAAGTTGCTAGACAACTTCGACTTCGGGACATGGGAGGCATCATTGTCGTGGACTTTATCGATATGCGAAAAGCCGAAAACAGAAAAGCGCTTTTCAATCAGCTCAGCGAAGCCATGAAGGACGACCCGGCCAAGCACAAAATACTTCCACCGACGAAGTTCGGCCTTATACAAATCACTCGACAACGCGTCAGACCTGCGACGCAGATTAAAACCCGAGAAGAAAATCCAAATGGAAACGGCGAAATTGAAGCACCAATTGTGCTGATCAATAAGATCAACGTCGATCTACAAAAAATTCTTCAAAAAGGGCATAAGAATATCAGTTTGAGTGCACACCCGTTTATTGCTGCATTCTTAACCAAAGGTTTTCCATCTCCTCGGAGCAAATGGTTTTTTGACCATAAACGATGGGTCAAAATATTACCCAGAGATGCTTACACGTATCTCGAATATCACTTTCACGATAGTGAAGGTAAAATAATTGCCTAAACTAGCAAACGACAAAAGCCTCGGAAAAAATTTTCTGAGGCTTTTTT
>JAJYSO010000339.1 GCA_021793535.1 Bacteroidota bacterium
TGGAGCCCTTGATGATTCGCTCGTTTAAGTTGGTGATTCCACCCCCTTTTAACTCGCTTAGCCCGTTGAGCAAGACCAGCCCGTTGAGAACGGCTACACCGAAGAGAACGATAAACCCTACTCCAGCAGAAATACTGAACGGCATTCCCCTTGCCCATAAGGCAAATATGCCTCCGATAACCGCCATGGGAATGGCCAGGTAAATAATCAAGGTCTCCTTGAGTGATTTTAGGGCAAAGTATATCAGTAGAAAAATAAGCCCTAAGGCAATAGGAACAGCCGTTAGCAACTGCTTTTTGGCGCTTTCGTAATTTTCAAAGGTTCCGCCGTATCGGATGTAATAACCCGTTGGGAGCTCAAGGTTTGCATCGAGCCGGTTTTGGATGTCTTGGACAACCGATTTTATATCGCGGTTTCGGATATTGATGCCGACATAGATGCGTCGGTTTGTGTTTTCTCTACTGATTTGCATGGGACCGGATTGGAAACTGATCTCTGCTACTTCCTTCAGCGGAACCAGCTGCCCGTTTGCAACTGGAAGAAATAGATTTTCCAGATCCTCAATGCCCTTTCTGTTGCCTTCTTCTAGGCGCAAAACCATGTTGAATCGTTTTTCACCTTCAAAAATCACCCCGGCTTTTTTTCCTGCAAAAGCAGTCTGAATAAGATCATTGATCGACTGGATATCCAGGCCGTATTGTGCAATTTTATGCCTTTTGTAGTGAATGTTGATTTGGGGTAACCCGGATGTGGCTTCCACAACCATGTCTCCGATTCCGTCAATGTCGGCGATCAACTGTTCGACTTCTTGTGCTTTTTTACTGAGCACATCTAAGTCATCACCGAAGATTTTAATAGCTACATCTTCACGCACACCGGTGAGTAACTCATTAAAGCGCATCTCAATAGGTTGGGTAAATTCATAGGATACTCCAGGGACAATACTGATGGCGGCCTTCATTTTCTCTACGAGCTCCTCTTTGGTTTTGGCCGAGGTCCATTCCTTTTGGGGTTTGAGGGTAACAATCACATCCGAGAGTTCCATAGGCATAGGGTCTGTTGGGACATCGGCAACCCCCATACGGCTTACAATATCTTTGACTTCCGGGAAATTTTCTTTGATAATGCGTTCAATTTTTGTGGTGGTTTCTATGGTTTCGCTTAAAGAAGTTCCTGGCTTTAAGATAGGGTGAAAGGCAATATCTCCTTCATCCAATTGAGGGATGAATTCACCGCCCATTTGCGAGAATACCCCGATAGCTAAGCCGAGTGCCAATACAGAGGATAGGATGATCCATTTTCCTTTTTTTAAACTTTTTACCAATAATTTTTCGTAAACGAGCTCTACCTTTCGAACCACTCGATCGCCCCATGATTGCTTTTGTTTCTTGGGGACCTTTATAAAAAGGGCAGAGATCATGGGTACATATGTCAGGCACAAGAGCATTGCCCCGAGCATGGCGAATACAAAAGTCAAGGCCATTGGCCGAAACATTTTGCCTTCGATTCCTCCTAGAGCCAAAATGGGCAAAAAGACAATGACGATGATTAATTGACCAAAGAAGGCTGGATTCATCATTTCTCGGCCGGCTTTTAAGGCCATTTGGTTTCTATTTTCAAGGGAGTTGACTCCTTCTTTTTTCCGGTTGACGAAGAGATAAAACACCGTGGCTTCCACAATGATGACCGCTCCATCGACGATGATTCCAAAATCAATAGCTCCTAAACTCATGAGGTTGGCCCAGACGCCGAAAATATTCATCATGATAAAGGCAAAGAGCAGCGATAATGGGATGGTAGAGGCTACGATTAATCCTCCTCGCCAATTCCCCAGCAGTAAGACCAAAATAAAAATGACGATTAGCCCTCCTTCGATCAGGTTGGTTTTAATGGTTCCGGTTGTGTTTTCAATTAACTTGCTCCGGTCGATAAAAGATTTGATGCGCACCCCTTCCGGCATGGAACTTTCGATTTGCTCCATACGTTGCTTTACTTGAGCAATGACTTCTTTGGAATTGGCACCTTTGAGCATTAGGATCATACCGCCTACACTTTCGCCTTTTCCATTTTCGGTTAAGGCCCCATAACGAATGGCCGTACCTTCTTGGACTTTTGCGATGTCTTTGATGGTGATAGGACTGCCATTTTGATTTTTAACCACGATTTGCTCGATATCGGTTTTGTTTTTTGCTAAACCTTCGCCTCGGATAAAGTAGGCTTGATGATTTTTTTCAATGTAGGCTCCTCCTGTATTTTGGTTATTGCTTTCCAGGGCATTAAATACTTCGGCAACCGTCACTCCTGCGGCATTGAGGTTTTCTGGTTTTATGGCCACCTCGTATTCTTTGATATGCCCCCCAAAAGAGTTGACTTCAACTACGCCGGGAACAAGCGCCATTTGTCGACTGATTAGCCAGTCTTGAATCGTCCGTAGATCAGCTAATGAATATTGGTCTTGGTAGGCGGGATCCACCTCAAGAGTGAATTGGTAAATTTCCCCCAGACCGGTGGAGATGGGTCCCATTTCAGGTCTTCCAAAACCTTCGGGAATCTCTTCGCCAATTTCGGTAAGTTTTTCAGCGACCAATTGTCGGGGAAGGTAGGTTCCGGCGCTTTCCTCAAAAACG
>JAJYSO010000340.1 GCA_021793535.1 Bacteroidota bacterium
ACTGGAATCAGCAAATGCTAGCTATAAAAGGGCCTCGGGACTCTGGTAAAACGACATTGATGCTTCAATACTTAAAATTCAAATTAAACCGCCCCGAAGAGTCCTTATACGTTACTGCTGATCACTACTGGTTTTACACGCATAACCTAGTAGAAACTGCTGATACTTTTTTCAAGAACAGGGGCCGCTACTTGTTCATTGATGAAGTCCATAAATACCCGAAGTGGTCAAGAGAACTCAAAAATATCTATGATGGCTATCCTCAATTGAAAGTCGTCTTTTCCGCCTCTTCCCTATTGAATATATATCGTGGAGAGGCAAATCTCAGCCGGCGAGTCCTTTCATACAACCTGCCGGGGCTCTCCTTCAGAGAATACCTACAATTCCATCAGGGGATTGACAAATTACCGATTATTCCATTTAAGCAACTTTTACAAAGCCCCGTTTCTTCTACTCAAAAGGTTTTGGAAATTATCGAACATCCTTTGCCCTTGTTTAAGACCTATTTAAAAAATGGCTACCTCCCGATCTCCATTCACAAAAAAGAAGAAGAAATCCCGGTCATTCTCAATCAGGTTATCAATACGATAATTGAGGGGGATTTAGCCTTCCTAGAAGGTTATGACAGCGGCACAGCTTTCAAACTTAAAAAATTATTGGGGGTAATTGCTGAATCGGCTCCCTTTAAACCCAATATTTCCGCCTTAGCAAGGAAATTAAACATCAGAAGAGAAATGATTTATTACTGGTTTACACTCCTTCAAAAAGCACAACTGTTAAACCTCCTCTCTGCTAAGGGAAAGGGAATCTCCCTTCTGCAGAAACCTGATAACGTTTATCTCGAAAACCCTAATCTTGCATATGCCTTAAAGACAATTCCCAATATCGGAAATATAAGAGAAACCTTTCTGATGAACCAATTGAAGCATGTTGGATTAGCGGTTAAATTACCTCGTAATGGAGACTTTTATCTTCCAGAATTTGATCTCTATATCGAAGTAGGTGGTAAAAACAAAACAACTGTACAAGTCAGGAATCAAGAAAATTATATCATCGCCAAAGACGATATCGAAAGAGGTGGTGGTAAAACAATTCCGCTCTGGTTATTCGGAATGCTTTATTAACTAATTTATATGAGCTATTTAAAAGGAAATGTGTTTACAGGAAAAAAAAGTGAAATTTTAATGTCAGCAGGATGATCTACCCAAATTAAATCCCCTAGCACATCCCTCTTCGAGACAGATGTATACAGCCTTATTCTTAATGGTAATCTTCCACTTCCCTCCGCTTAATAATAGACTATTGGACACTATGATAAAAAGAAGGATTTAGGCCCTCATCTATACAATGCAGGTTTGTGTAGTATAGATAAGAGCACATAAATCCTTCAGATCATTCTAAAATTGAATCAAGATCACGGATGATCTTGACTTGACAATCTTATGGCTATATTACAGTTCTAATTCCTTTCCAGATTCATCAAAATAAACCGTATTTGACTTCACATCATCGGAAATTTCCAATTTATAGATTTTTACTGTATTCACATAAGCCTTATCAATTTCAGCTCCCTGGTACGCTTTTGCTACCCCATCCTTCACGGCTTGCGGAACGTCATCCACCGTCACTTCTGTAAATTCATCTTGCAAAGTCATTTCCAAAGGCTCTGTATCCATCTTTTCAAGAGTGGTAGTTGAAGCAATAGATGTAAATGAGCCCGCTAGAAACAGAGCCGTTATCGCAGTTGTTATTCCGAAACGTTTCATAATTTAAAGTTTTAAAGATTAAAGTATTGGTTTTCATATCATTGTACCGCCACAAGTGTTCCAAAAATAAGGATTCCACACAAATACCTTATTATCAACGCAATACAAAAAACACCTTTAATCCTTTTAACATTCTTTATGTAGAAAAAAATGCCGAGTAAATCCATTTTGTAGATTTATTCGGCACTTTACTGTTGAATCTCGAAGAATAAGGCCTTCTATTCAAGACCCTGCCTTATTCGAATAAGTTTTTAATTTCCTACGAAATCGTTGATGGTTTTAGTAATGAATTCAATTTGCTCTTCTTCAAGTTCAGTATGCATAGGCAAAGCTATAATTTGTTCGGATATTTTATTGGTTACCGAAAATTGTTCTGGCTTGTATCGATCATCTAAATAGGCCTTTTGCAAATGCAAAGGTACGGGGTAATAAATTCCGAAGGGAATACCTTTTTCCTTAAGGTGCTCTGCCAATGCATCTCGCTTTCCATTTAAAATACAAATGCAATATTGATGAAAAACATGTGTGTTATCATGCGTCTCGTTCAAAATTTTTGGTGTCTTAATCTGTGTATTGGAGACAAATGCCTCGGAATACTTTTGAGCAGCAGCGCGTCGAGCCCTATTATAAGCATCCAGATGAGGAAGCTTTGTACTCAAAACAGCAGCTTGGAAGCTGTCCAATCTTGAGTTCACCCCGACCACATCATGATAATAGCGCTCGTACATCCCATGATTTACGATCCCTCTTAAACGGTGTGCCAAGTCATCATCATTGGTAAAGAGCGCTCCTCCATCTCCATAGCACCCTAAGTTTTTAGAAGGAAAAAAAGAGGTCGCCCCCACATGCCCAATAGT
>JAJYSO010000015.1 GCA_021793535.1 Bacteroidota bacterium
TTCCGATCAGCGCAAGGTGTCCTATCGGAAAAGCAGAGGTGTAGTTGTGAAAGAACTGCTGTCAGCTGCTCGGGTCAAACCGGCATTTTTGGATTATGAGTTAGAAGGAGTCGAAGCTTTTTTTGCTGTTGTGGTATCCTGGAAAAAAGGGCTTCGTCTCTATGAGATGATCTGGGATGGCAACCAGCGTTTTGTCTTTGAAAGAAATCCAGAAGAGCCCTTTATATGGTCTTCGGCAATGCTGTATACTCCTTCGGAGCGCGCGGAAAGAGAGGCCTATTTTCAGGCGTTTAGCCACAATTTTCCTGTGCCGGAAAAGCCTGCAGAAGCATTGTGGGAATTTCACCATTCATCCGGTTTGGGGGGTGAAAATATAAAGATTGATCGGGGAGTGCTCCAGACCACCAGTATCAGTCAATATACACACGGGTTTAAAGGTGAGGATTATTTTCGATACGAAGATGTGCTCTCCGGCCATGCTCAAAAAGAACCGGTGATTTGGACGGCGAAGCATTAAGCTGGCTTGTGGATGAAGGCCCGATGAGGTTTTAAAATGTCCTTGAGCTCTACAGCTTCACTCTCGACCAAAAGCAAGTATGCGATAAAGTGATTTTCGTTGATTTTTTGGTACCCAGATTGTTGTTTTTTTAGCTTTCGTTCCTGGGCAAACTCCCGAAGGTGTATGCTGTGGTGTTCGGCGGTTTTAGCGGCGGGATCACCGTAATAATCCCAGACGAATTGGATGATGCGCTCGTTCAAGGTGTCTTGTGTTTTTTAAAGGGAATCGGCAGCTTTTTGGCGATGGTTTTTATAAGCCAACAGTGTGTTTTTTAACAGCATGGTGACTGTCATTGGCCCCACTCCTCCTGGAACTGGCGTAATGAAGGAAGCCTTTTCTTTGACGGTTTCAAAGTCTACATCTCCTTTGAGGACATAACCTCTTTTGGCGGATTTGTCTATAACCCTGTTGATGCCCACATCTATGATAACGGCTCCTTCTTTTACCATGTCTGCCGTCAGAAAACCTGGAGATCCGATGGCGGCAATAATAAGGTCTGCTTTTTGAGTGATCTCCTTTAAATTTTTGGTGTGCCGATGGGTAAGGGTAACGGTGGCATTCCCCGGATTACTCTTGCGGCTCATTAGGATGCTCATGGGTCTTCCCACAATATGACTGCGTCCGATAACGACTGTGTTTTTTCCCTCTGTTTGGATGTTATAGCGTTTTAACAACTCGAGAATTCCATAGGGAGTGGCCGGTAAAAAAGAGGGGAGGTCCAAGGCCATTTTTCCAAAATTCATCGGGTGGAACCCATCCACATCTTTGTCGGGATCAATTTCCAATAGGACTTTTTGTTCATCAATATGCGGCGGTAAAGGAAGTTGAACGATAAAACCGTCAATATCTTTTTGGTCATTTAATCGGTGTATTTCTCGGATGAGGTCTTGCTCGGAAATGCTTTCTTCAAGTGCAATAATGGTAGAGTGAAAACCTACCTGTCCACAGGCGCGATCTTTACTGGCTACATAGGTTTTGCTGGCCGGATTGTCGCCTACGATTAGGGCTGCCAAATGAGGTTTTCTATTTCCGTTTTGTGTGAGTTGAAGAACTTCTTGCGTAATTTCTTCTTTAAGCGTGGCACTGGTTTTTTTTCCGTCTAATAGCGTCATAGGTGGAGCATCAATTTGTAAGTGGAGAGGAGTCTATTTGAGGTTTTGCATCATTTGTAAAATTCGTTTTCGCCCCCCGCCTTGCATCATTTTCATCATTTTACTCATTTCGTTGAATTGCTTTAGGAGCTGGTTTACTTCTTGTACCGTTGTACCCGCTCCTTTGCTGATTCGTTTTTTACGACTGGCATTGATAATTTTTGGTTTGGATCTTTCTTCAGGGGTCATCGAGTGGATAATGGCTTCAATTCCCTTGAAAGCATCGTCATCTATATCGATGTTCTTGAGCATTTTTCCGGCACCGGGAATCATTCCCATCAATTCTTTCATGCTTCCCATCTTTTTGACCTGGTTAATTTGCTTTAAGAAATCGTCAAAGCCGAATTGATCCTTGGCAATTTTCTTTTGAACCCGACGCGCCTCTTTTTCATCGTATTGCTCTTGAGCCCGTTCAACCAAAGAGACCACATCTCCCATTCCGAGAATACGGTCGGCCATTCGATCGGGATGGAAAACGGAAAGCGCATCCATTTTTTCTCCTGTCCCGATAAATTTGATGGGTTTATGTACAACTGATTTGATAGATAAGGCGGCTCCACCTCGGGTGTCTCCATCGAGCTTAGTTAAAATGACCCCGTCAAAGTCCAATACATCGTTAAAGGCTTTGGCGGTGTTGACGGCATCTTGTCCGGTCATCGCATCCACCACAAAGAGGGTTTCATGGGGATGAACGGCTTTGTGAATATTGGAGATTTCCTCCATCATCTCTTTGTCCACAGCTAAACGTCCGGCGGTGTCAATGATGACGGTATTGAATCCGTTTTCTTGGGCATAGGCCACGGCATTTTTGGCAATTTCAACCGGGTCTTTGTGCTGGCGATCACTGTATACCTCAACGCCGATTTGTTCTCCAACAACGTGAAGCTGGTCGATGGCTGCAGGACGATATACATCACAGGCAACCAATAAGGGCTTTCTTGTCTTTTTGGTTTTTAGGTATTTGGCGAGCTTTCCGGAAAAAGTGGTTTTCCCGCTTCCTTGCAGTCCGGACATCAGAATGATGCTCGGTTTTCCCGAGAGGTCTATTCCCGCGGTTTCTCCTCCCATGAGTTCAGTTAGCTCGTCCTTGACAATTTTAATGAGCAACTCTCCCGGTTTCAAGGTCGTGAGTACGTTTTGACCCAACGCCTTTTCTTTCACGGTGGTGGTGAAACGCTTGGCCGTTTTGTAATTGACATCGGCATCAATTAAAGCGCGCCGTACTTCTTTTAAGGTCTCTGCTACATTTACCTCGGTAATTTGCCCGTGTCCTTTTAAAACGTGAAGTGCTTTGTCGAGTTTGTCCGTTAAATTATCAAACATAATTGTTTCCGATTTTTATGAAAGGGCAAAGTTAAGCATTTGTATAAAGAAATAATAATGGATTCATATAGACTTCTTTAAACTAAAAAAATAAAAATGAGGGGATTCTTGGGGAGCAGGACATGCTTTTGACAATATTTTTTAAATTTGTTCTATGGACAGGTCAGAAGAACTTTCAATAGCATTAGAAGAGATCAGCAAGATGCATTATGAAGTGCTGCTTTTTGGCTATAAAATAGCGGAAGGGCTTCGCAATGGAACCAGTACGAAACGCCTTAAAGCCTATGCGGATTGGTTTTTAGATCACTACCTCAAGCCGCACATCAAAATGGAAGAAAAGTATGTCTTTTCAATTTTGGGACTTCAGAACCTTCGGGTGAGAAGAGCGCTGGCCAACCATAGGCGACTGCTCAGGTTATTTGAAAACGAGGATGACGTGTACCGCTCCATCAACAGAATCGAAGAAGAAATTGGCAGCTTTGTACGGTTTGAGGATCGGGTGCTTTTAAAGCAGATTCAAGATCGGGCTACAGAAGAGGAGTTGGCCGAAATCAAAAAACAACACGAGGCCATTGGTTATCCCAAAGAGGAGTGGAGGGATAAATTTTGGGAAGAAGGCTGAGCCTATTTTGTGCTGCTTCTTGTCCTTTTTTCATACTTTCTTATCGGTCTTTTTTAGGGTATACCTTCCTTTTTAGAGACAATAGCTTAATTTTTTTTGAATTTTAGGAAGATTATGCTTGGATTTTGTATTGAGATTTTAAATTTGTCGCCCAAAAAAAATTTAACCTCGAACCATGCCCAGTTACGCTCGTAGAAGAAAGTGGATAAAATTACGTGACCAAATCAATGCGCCTTTGGTCATGAATCCCTTTGTGTTTACCAAATCTTTTTTCATATGGGTGTTGTTGGGAATCCTCGGAGGGATTGTAGCGGGGTTGTATTGGAATACCGCCCTGTTTTTGATTGAATGGGTGAAGCAGTTTGATGCGGGGTGGCAGATTGTGTTGATTATGGGTGGGGCAGGATTCCTGCTGGGACTTATTATCCACCTTGCCGGTGATCCGGGAGAACTGGAAATCGTCTTGAACAATATTCGCTTTAAAGGAGGGAAAATGGATACGCATCACAACCCTTCTATGGTGGCCACTTCATTAATTGGAATCGGTGCAGGAAGTAGCGCTGGGCCTGAAGCTCCTATGGTCCAAATTATCGGATCTTTAGGCTCTTGGATTGCCAAGCACCTTAAAATGAATCGAGAAGAGCACCGCTCCATGACCATTGCGGGAATGGCCACTGGATTTACAGCAATGTTTGGGGTTCCTTTAGCCGGATGTCTGTTTGCAATGGAGGTGATTCATCATAAGCATGTGGTTCAGTATTATGCGGCCTTGATTCCTGCTTTTGTGGCCAGTGGTACGAGCTTTATCATCTTTCAATTGATTACCGAACTGGGGTGGTCCCCGGTATGGGCGCTGCCTTTTCCAAAAGTTGATGAACATCTTTTTGATTTTTTCTGGGCCATGGGGTACGGTGCAGTGGGGGCTGCGGTAGGATGGCTGATTATCTGGCTTTTTAGAAGTTTGAAAAAGTTTTTCAAAAATTTTAAGGCGCCCTATTACCTGCGCACAGCCTTAAGCGGAATCATTTTAGGGCTCCTGGGTTGGCAGTTGCCCATTACGCGATTTTTTTCAAAACACGAATTGGTCGAGCTTTTACATGGAGAATGGACCCTGACCATCTTGATCGTTATTGTGTTGGTGAAAATATTCAGCATGACCTTGACGGTGACTTCCGGATGGAGGGGGGGGTACATTATTCCCTTGCTTTTTATCGGAGCGGCCTTGGGTATGATTGTCTATAAAGTCTATCCGGAAGGCCAGCAGTTGGGGCTAGTGGTGGTTTGTTGTATGGCTGCTGTGAATGCCAGTGTTACCCGAACCCCGATCAGCACCATCATTTTAGTGGGAACGTTAACGGGTTTTCAATCCTTTATTCCCATCTTGTTTGCCAGCCTCACCGGTTTTTTCTTGGCTCCAAAATCACCGCTTATCGCCGCTCAAGTCGATTCTGCACTCATCGACCAGTAAGGTTAATTTCCAAGAATTTTATAGTTATCTCGGTCTTTTATCCGTATTTTTATCGGGTATAGAACACGAAGATTATGAGTAATTTGTTTAGAAATAATAGAAATATTGTCTTGGTTTTTAATGCCCATAAAAGCCATGATAAAAAGTGCCGGGCAGCGGCGCTATCTCTGGATAAAAACGCGGTGACCATCGATATTAGTAAAGCGAAAGTAGGCGCTATGGATTGGCTTAAGATAGCCGGTTATCTCGGGGTACAAGTGGAGGATTTGATCAATAAGAATCATCCGGATTTTTTGGATCTTTACCAGCGTAATGAGATTGATTTGGATGATACCAGTGCCTTGAAAATTTTACATTCACACGCGGAAGTCCTCAAATTTCCCATCGCTATTCAAAACGGGCATGCACTGTTTTTAAAATCTAAAAATGAGATCTATCGATTAGAGGAACTCGAAGAAGAAGAATGATGTTGAGAAGAACCATCTCAAAAGGCATATGCTCTCGAGATGGTCTGTAGCGTAGGCACCTTGATCAGTTGGAAGGAGGAGGAGTGTTCCAAATATCAAACGGGCTGATTTGCCATTGGATTTCATCCGAACTGGGGATAAACCGGGCGCTTAGATCCGGATCTGGCATGTCTTTGTCCAAAGGGTACATGGGGCGGTGAATGCGCTTGTAGTTTAAGCGATGGAGATCCTGATCCACCCCTCCAGGGGTGAGTGCCATTACCCAATCTCCCCTGAGGTCATAAATCTCAGGTTCCAGATAGCCTTGTTTTAAAACAATGACATCTGCCTTGGTGGGATCAAGTCCCAAATCAGTAAATTCTTTTTGATGATGATAGACCATACGGTCCTCGGTGACAATGACAAAAGAGTTGCCGACTTGAATGACGACTTCTGTCTTTGCCGAGGGGTGTCCCTTGTGGATGGAAAAAATCTTTCCTTTTAGGTGTACAGGTCCAGCGTGTAAATGATCGACCTTGGCTCCCGCGGTACCTTCTATTTCGGCACCTACACCGAGCTTCAAGGCTTTTTGGATGAATTCCTTTCCAGGGATGGAGGCGTAAATCCAACTTTTACCATGAGCTGCTGTAAATTCAGGCATTTCCAAGAGCTTGTGCAGGGTCCAAGTCACGTCTCCGGCTCCGCCTCCGGTGGGATTATCTCCCATATCACTGACAATAAAGGGTCGCTTCTTACTTTGAATGGCCAGTTCCATAGCCTTTTCGAAGGGGTAAGTAGGGGCAACAAAGTCAAAATCATGACGGATCGACCAATAATAGGCGGCCAGCTCCTCCGCAGCCTTTTTAACTTTTTCCTTATGGTCTCCATAGGCCATGATGACACCGTGATTTCGGGGTTGATCAGCCCAAGGGTAGGACATCCAAATCGCAACATCTTGTACGTCGTCCTGATCGATGTACTGCGGCACTTTTTTATACAAGGTACGTCCTGGCTCTACTCGGGTGCTGGTTTGTTCTCCCGGTAATAAGATAGGGACGGGAACCCAAGCTTTATATCGAGGCTTTCCTTTGTGATTTTTTAAACGCTCCAAAAGGTTGACCACTGCCCTTTTTTTGGTTTGCATGGCATCTTCGTGTGGAGCTTTTCTATAGGCAGTGATTAAATCGCTGTTCTGCGCAAGACGAGGCGTTACATTTCCGTGTAGATCCATGGCGGTGGAAATCAAAGGTTGTGTGCCTACCGCTTCCCGTATGCGGGCGATAAAATCTCCTTCAGGATCGTCCAACCCTTCCACGCTCATGGCTCCGTGAATATCAAAGAAAATTCCGTCTAAGGGTAAATTATCGCTGAGCATGCGAAGGGTTTCTGAAACGAAAGATTCATAGGCTTCTCGAGTGGCCATACCTCCGGGCATGGCATGTCCCTTCACCGTTGGGATCCAAACCGCCTGATCGATGATTCCGGAGTCTCTGGCGAAAAAGGGATAGCGGTTCATGATGTCCCTGGAGTAAATCGGGTGAAAATCTTCCCGCGTAGTGCGCGCTGGAGAAAAAACGCTGGCTTCTAATCCAATCCCCGCAATGGCAATGCGCGGGGGATAATCAACCCTTTCTTTCGGAGATTGTGCTTTGCTATGGAAGCCCATCACAAACAGGGCAAAGGTTAATAAATAGGGAAGAGAGGTATGCATAGGTTGTAATTTATGTAAACGGGGTTAGCCCTGATTCGGTAATGGTTTGGTTGTCAAAACAAGAAAGGTAACAGCTTTTTAACTGCTTACTTTACGTTGTACTCCAATCGAATGGTGATGCTGGCTTCTTTTTCTTTAGAAGAGGTGTTGAAAGTTCCTCCCCAAGAATAATCTTCTGCAGAATTGGGAGCGGTAATCTGTATGACCCCCATGGATGCTTTTTTTAAATCGCCGAGTTTAGCCTTGGCATTTTCAGCAATTTCTTCTGCTCTTTTTCGAGCATCTTCTGTCCCTTCGGCAATGAGCTCGTGTTTGATTTCAGACAGTTGGGTGTAGAAGTATAGCGGCCTTGAGGAGGTCAGCTCAATGCCCTTGTTAATGATATCGGTAACGGTACGGGAAAGTGCTTCAATTTTTTCGACTTCCTTGGATTCTATAGACAAGGTCTGCTTTAGTTTGTAGCCGTCAAATGCGCCGCGTTGATAATAGCCGTTGACATCTCGTTCTTCTTTGAATTCCTTGCTGATATCCACGGAGGAAAAAATGATCTCTTCGCCTTTGACGCCTTTGGAAGAAAGGTATTCCATGATTTCCTTACGATCCTTTTCTAGCGCTTGATAGGCGGATTTTAGATCCATGGATTTTTCCGAAAAGGAAGCGCTCCATGAAATCAGATCGGAAGTAAACGTCTTGCTTCCTAATCCTGTTACGGAAATGGTATTTTCGGCAGTATTCCTGTTTTTAAAGGCTTCCCCCAGAGTGAAGGTAGCCAAGATGAGTCCTAATGCACAAATGCTAGCGGTGATATAGGTTTTCATATGAGAGATCGTTTGTGATTTAAATGTACAAAAAGTTGCGAAAGTAAGAAAGCGATTGTCGATTCATTTAATTTCTTCCCGACTCATCGGGATAAAGTTTATAGACAGGATCGCTTTGGTAGAGCTGCTTAGTATTGATTTCCATCATGGAGAGTTTTCCCTTAAATCCTGCTCCAGTATCCAAGTTCCATACGCTTATAGCTTTGACGGGTTTGGCAGTGCCTAAGCTGTTCACCGGGGTATGGCCAATGAAAATTTCTTTGAAATGGGCCAGGCGAGGCGGGAACCTGGGGTCTGATGGCGTCAGACTGGGATCTGTGGCCAGCGCCAATTCCCACAAGGTACGATCCCAGTAGAAGGAGTATTCATAATATTCGTTTTCCGGTCCCGAGAGCTTACTGAACCCTGCGTGCAGAAACAGACGGTTTTGTTCATCTATATAATAGTTCTTTAGCCGCTTCAGGAATTGATGATGCACTGTTATCTTTTCGTGAGGGCACCGAAGGTAGGAGGTGACTGTGGACTGTCCGCCGTGACTCAACCATAAATCGTTTTCCTCTTTATGATCCAACCAATCGGTAAAGAGTGCATCGTGATTCCCACGAATAAAGCGACAATGATGGGACCGGCTTAAGTCGATTAAACGGTCGATAACCGCGGGGGAATCACTCCACCCGTCAACATAATCTCCTAAAAAAATAAAACGATCGTCCGGAGTTATTTTTGCGCGATCCAAGACTTGTTTTAACGCTCGATCTGCCCCATGGATGTCGCCGATGACGAAAGTTCGATTTGACATGTATAAAAAAGTGAATTCAAATATAATTTTTATAAAGATACTTTGCAAAGGAAGTGCCCTGAACTCCTTTTTTACGGCCGTGAATGAGGAGTTGGTAGCTTACCCTCTCCCAAGTTCGGTGTATCCTGTTTTTGTTTTACGCAACTAAATCGTAGGTTTATGTTTTTTGTGGTTAAACCGCCTACTCTTTGCTTAAAAGTACGGCTTTTTTACAAGCATCAGCAGTTTTCTCAATGCGCTTGCCTTCCAAGGGTAAAATCGTGAAAAAATGAGAATAATAATTTTTTCACAAAAAAATTGAGATATATCCAAAGATGATGCTTTTTAACCTATCATTAACAGCAAATATGAGGTGATTTATACATTTTGCAGCGTTAGAAATTTGAAATCTGCAAAACCTGTAAAATCTTAATTTCAAAGGATGGAAGAAACAAATGTAAACATTGGCGAGCTCAATGAGCAAATTCAACGAGAAAGCGCTTTTATCGGACTGTTGCAAAATGAAATGAGGAAGGTCATTATCGGACAAAAAGGAATGGTGGAGCGGCTGTTGATCGGTTTGTTGGGGCAAGGCCATATTCTTTTAGAAGGTGTTCCCGGACTGGCCAAGACCTTGGCGATTAATACGCTGTCCAAAGCGGTACATGGAAGTTTTAGCCGAATTCAATTTACGCCGGATTTACTCCCTGCAGATGTTATCGGAACGATGATTTATAACATTAAAGAAAATGATTTTGGGATTAAACGCGGTCCCATCTTCGCTAATTTTATTTTAGCTGATGAGATCAACCGTGCACCGGCCAAGGTACAGTCTGCTTTGCTTGAGGCCATGCAGGAGAAGCAGGTGACCATTGGTGATGAAACCTTCTTACTGGATCGTCCCTTTTTGGTGATGGCTACCCAGAACCCGGTGGAACAAGAAGGAACCTATCCTTTGCCTGAGGCACAAGTGGATCGGTTTATGCTCAAAGCGGTGATTGACTACCCTAAAAAGGAGGAAGAGCAGTTGATCATGCGTGCCAATTTAAATGCCGGTTTTGGAGTGGTCAATCCAGTGGTGACCTTGGATCAAATTCGATCTGCACAAAAAGCGGTGCGCAACGTATACATGGATGAGAAAATAGAAAAGTATATCTTGGATATTGTTTTTGCGACCCGAAACCCCAGCGAGGCGAATTTGGAATCTTTGACTCCCTTGATTTCTTTTGGAGCTTCCCCACGGGCCACGATAAATATGGCTGTGGCCGCTAAGTGTTATGCCTTTATCAAAGGTCGTGGCTATGTGATTCCTGAAGATGTTCGAGAAGTGGTGATGGATGTATTGCGTCACCGTATCGGGATTACCTATGAAGCGGAAGCGGAAAATATACGGCCGGAAGATATTGTGGGCAAAATCGTCAATGAGATCGAGGTGCCCTAAACAAACTTTCTACGATATATTTTTTCTGCTATCGCTCTGCTCCCATCGGTGGAGAGACCTGTTTAAATTGTTCAGCAGTTGAATCCCTTTAATCGTAAAGAAACAGCTTAAAAATCGAATCGTTTTCCACGTATGGATACCAAAGAATTACTCAAAAAAGTTCGGAGAATTGAAATTAAGACGCGGCGGTTAAGCAACCATATCTTTGGAGGAGAATACCAGTCTACTTTCAAAGGGCAAGGGATGACGTTTAGTGAAATTCGACAGTATCAGTACGGGGACGATGTGCGCAATATCGAATGGAATGTTACAGCCCGATACAATGAGCCCTTTATCAAAATCTTTGAAGAGGAAAGAGAGCTCACTTTGCTGTTGATGGTGGATGTCTCTGGCTCCCAATTCTTCGGTACCGATGGCAGTTCAAAAAAAGACATGATCACCGAAATCGCAGCTACACTAGCTTTTTCGGCTACCCAAAATAATGATAAGGTTGGGTTATTGCTCTTCTCGGATAAAATCGAACTCTTTATCCCTCCTAAAAAAGGACGCCCTCATGTTTTGCGAATTATTCGAGACCTGCTGGAATTTGAACCCAAAGGTGTTCAAACTGATATCCGACAAGCGGTCCGATACATCCAAAACATGATGAAGAAGAAAGCCATTATCTTTATCTTGTCGGATTTTATAGCCGAGAATTATGAGAATGCGCTTAAAGTTCTGGGTAATAAACACGATGTGACCGGGATTCGCGTATACGATCGCCGAGAAATGCAGATGCCCAACTTGGGGATGGTAAACATGAGAGATGCGGAGACCGGGGAGTATATGTTGGTCAATACCGGATCCTCCCACGTGCGTAGAAATTATGCCGAGTATTATCGAAAAGGAGTGGACTATTATCAGACCGCATTCAAAAGGAGCCAAGCCGGGACCCTGCATTGTCAAGTGGGAGAAAGTTATGTAAAGACCCTGTTGGGCTATTTTAGAAGACGCTAAACATGAATCAAAGTCAAACAATATATGAGGTTCGCTTACACTGGTTTGTAGGGGTGTGTCTTTTTTTATGGTGGGGCGGTTCATGCGTTTTTGCACAAAAAGTAACCGCTTCCATAGATCGAGACACGATCAAAATAGGCGAGCAGATCAATTATAAGATCGAGGTGGAGACCGAGCCCTCTGCTCGGGTTGTCTTCCCGCAAGGTCAGAGCTTTTTACCTTTAGAGATTATTGACTCCACGGCGGTGGATACGTTTAAAACAAAAGATGCCTTTAAGCTCCAAAAAGTTTTTCCGCTTACCCAATTTGATTCAGGGGCTTACACTGTCCCGAAGCAGACCATTATCATTAACGATCAAGGGTACTATACCGATTCTTTTGCCGTGACGGTGAATGCTGTGGCTGTGGATACCACCAAACAAAAGCTCTATCCCATAAAACCAGCCTTGGATGTAAGGTTGCCTTTTGGATTACCGCGATGGATGGGATGGGTGTTGGGCTTTTTGGCATTGGCCTTTTTGGTATATGTGTTTTTAAAATCGCGAAAACGAATCATCGAGAAAAGAAAGGAACTTCCGCCTTTTGAAAAAGCAATTCAAAGCTTAAAAAAATTGGATGAGCGCCGAGATTTAGAAGAAGGTAAAATCAAGCATTTCTATTCGAGTTTGTCCGAGACACTCAAGCGTTATGTGGATGAAAAGATGGATGATCGGGCAATGGAAAGTACCACGGATGAATTTATTGTGCTCTTGCGTTTGTTTAAAAAGGAAAAGCAACTCTACCTTAAAGAGCAAGTAATCGATAGTATTGAAGCCTTTATGCGACGCTCGGATTTGACAAAGTTTGCCGGAGTGCGCACCGATAAATTGACGGCCAAAGAAGACCGTGAGTTGGTGGAGGAGAACATCAAAGCGTTTAATCAAGTGATTCCCGAGCCCACGGAGGAGGAAAAACTAAAGGACGAAGCTTATAGACGTGCCGTTGAGCGAAAGCAAAAGTTGCGGAGAAGAAGCTTCCAAATCGGTGGAGCATTGGCTGTGTTGGTGATCGGCTTTTTTGTGTTTTTAGGCATCAAGGGGGCAGATTATACCAAGAGTTTATTTTCCTCGCATTACACCGAAAAGTTGTTGAAATCCGATTGGATCAAGAGTGAGTACGGTACCTTGGGGATGACGGTTTCCACTCCGGAGGTGCTGCTTCGCCATATGGATACTACGGATTTGGTCCTGCCCGGGAAAGCGCAATCAGAAGAACGTTTTTCCTTTGGAAATATTCGAGGCAGATTTTATGTACAAATTACCAATGTAAGAGTCAAAAGTACGGCTCAAGTGGACTCGCTCGATCCAGGAAAACTTTTGGACACGGAATTGGCTTTTGCCAAAGTAGACAATGTCACCTTTAAAAATGAGGAGTTTAAGACCCCGCATGACGAGAAAGGACAACGTATTTTTGGCACGTTTACCCTAGAGGATCCGTTGGCGAGATCTTCTAGGCGAAAGCAGTATACATTTTTAATTTTCTTGGAGCGTGGAGGGCTACAGGAACTGTTGATCACGCATGATCAAAATGATGAAGCAGCTCAAGAACTTGTGGAGCGCATTACAAACTCCGTAGAATTTGAGAAGGAATACGATGGTTGATTTTTTTAAAAATATCACATTTGACAATCCGGAATGGTTTTGGCTTTTTCTCCTTCTTCCGGGATTAGGGGTCTGGTATGTTTTGACCCGCCATAAGGAGACGGCCTCGGTTAAAATTTCCAATCTTCAAGGTTTTAAAATCGAGCAGGGATTATTGCCCAAATTAAAACCTTTGTTATTTGTGTTGAAAATGGCAGGTTTGGCTTTGCTTATCCTAGCTATGGCCAGGCCGCGGACGATGGAAACCTCTAGAAAGGTGACTTCAAAAGATGGGATCGATATTGTAATGGCCATGGATGTCTCGGGGAGTATGCTGGCACGGGATTTAAAACCTGATCGTTTAGAGGCTTTGAAAGATGTGGCTACAGATTTTGTAAAGGAGAGGCCCAACGATCGTATCGGATTGGTCATTTATGCGGGGGAGAGCTATACGAAGACTCCGGTGACCAGCGATCGCAAAATTGTAATGGATGCCATTCACAGTATTCAGTACGATGGGAGTATTGAGGATGGAACAGCTATCGGAATGGGACTGGCCACCGCTGTCAATCGATTAAAAGATAGCAAGGCTAAAAGCAAGGTAGTGATTCTCTTGACCGATGGGGTGAACAACACCGGACAGATCGATCCCCACACGGCTACAGATTTGGCCCTTAAATACAAGTTAAAGGTGTATACCATCGGGATCGGAACCAATGGGATGGCCATGAGTCCCGTAGCGATTTTGCCCAATGGTCAATTGCATTTTGAACGGGTCCCGGTAGAGATCGATGAAGAACTGCTGAAAGAGATTGCGCAAAAAACCGGAGGACGTTATTTTAGGGCGACCGATCGCGAGAAATTGAAAAATATCTATGAGGAGATTAACCAGTTGGAAACCTCCGAGATAGAGGAATATGTATACACAGATTTTACGGAGGAGTACCGCCCACTGTTGATGATTGCCGGAATCCTGTTTTTGTTAGAATTTGCAATGCGATATACGTTATTTAGAAGTTTTGTATAGATGATTATACTGGATGAAAAAATATATTTATGGCTGTTTTGGGCGCTTCCCGCGGTGCTGGGCTTGTTTTTGCTGTCCAGGTGGTGGAGGAAGCGCGCGCAGGATAAATTTGCCGACCCGGTTTCTCTTAAAAAACTAAGCCCGGAAAAAAGCCGATTCAAGCCGATTTTGAAATTGATTTTTTTCATGTTGGCTTTGGTCTGCTTGGTCATGGCCTTGGTCAACCCTAAAATGGGCTCTAAGTTGGAAACCGTGACCCGAGAAGGGGTCGATATCGTTTTTGCAGTGGATGTATCCAAA
>JAJYSO010000341.1 GCA_021793535.1 Bacteroidota bacterium
CTGGACCTATAGGTATATTAACTACGATCGATCGAACAGGCTTATTGTCAGGCCTTTTAAAGAGCATCCTGAACGACTGGAGGATGAAGAATAAAGATATCCCTTTAGCTTGGCCTCAAGCAAGTCGGTTTTTCTTAACTTTTCTAAACCCCTGTCGATGACTTCACATCCCGACCAGGCTTTTGTGGCTTACCACCCAAGTTATACTTTACCCCTGCCGGACAATCATCGGGTACCCATCTCAAAATACAACCTGCTACCCGAACAATTACGTTACAGGGGCATCCTCTCAGCAATGGACTTTTTTACACCTGGCCTTGTCTCTCCAGAAATCCTGGCCCGGGCACACCAATCCGATTACTTGAACAGAGCTCTACGCCTTGAGTTATCCACTAAAGAGGCGCGACGAATTGGTTACCCCTACAATGCCTACCTGATTGATCGGGAACGCCGGATTGTTCAGGGCACCATAACAGGAGCTGAAATCGCCTTAAAAACAGGCTTGTCCTTTAATATTGCAGGAGGCACCCATCACGCCGGAAGTCATTGGGGAGAAGGGTTTTGTTTGTTTAATGACGTGGCTACTGCAGCTTTATTTCTACAAGATCACCACCTTGTTCAAAATATCTTAATTATAGATCTGGATGTACACCAAGGAAATGGAACCGCAGAAATCCTAAAGGACGAGCCGCATATTTTCACCTTCTCCGTCCATGGGAAAAACAATTTTCCCTTCCGGAAAGAAAAATCAGACCTCGATATCGGTCTAGAAGATCATACCGATGGCAAAGTATACCTGAAAATCCTGGAAAAAAACATCGCCTATCTCTTTAAACATCTTCAACCTGACTTTGTCTTCTATCTGGCCGGAGCTGATGTGTTGGACAAAGACAAATTGGGGCGGCTCAACTTGACCAAAGAAGATTGCAAGGATCGCGACCGACTCGTTTTTCAACATTGCAAAGATTATGAGGTTCCTATTCATGTCGGTACAGCCGGTGGGTATTGTAAAAGAGTCGGCGATACAGTAGATGTGCACAGCCAGACGTTTGAAGAAGGAATCAACACCCTCTGGTATTAAAGACTTTCTTATATCCACTATGGTCTTCCTTAAAAATACAGCTTGTGGGAGAACAAAATATTTTTATCTTTGGGAGAATCTTAATTTTCTCTCAAAAAAAGTCAATAATTATTTAAAAAATTATGAAAATACGTGTTCTGCTCAGCTGGATAAGCCTTTTATTTTTCAGCATTTTCACCATTAACGCTCAGGAGACCTTTCCCGTAAATGGTTCAAATGACCACAAGCCGCAATTATATGCCTTTACGCATGCAACCATTGTCACGGGCAATGGAAAAACCATTTCCGATGGAACGCTTTTGATCGATCACCAGAAAATAGTGTACGTCGGCAACGACAAAGCCATCCCCAAGGGGTATGTCGTTCAGAATTTGAAAGGTAAATACATCTATCCCTCCTTTATCGATCTGTTCAGCACTTATGGAGTGGAACAACCCAAAAGCAAAGGTTCAGCATCTTGGGGCGGACCGCAAATATTCACCTCGCAAAAAGAAGGCGCCTATAATTGGAATGAGGCCATTCACCCGGAAAGTCAGGCCTATAAAGTTTTTAGCATTGATAACAAAAATGCGGACAAGCTGCAACAATACGGCTTTGGAGCCGTGCAAACGCTAGAACAGGATGGGATTGCACGCGGTTCTTCTGCCTTGGTTTCCCTAGCAAAATCGAACGACAATGAAGTGGTTTTGATTCCGGAAGCCGCTGCACAATACGCTTTTGACAAAGGAACCTCTAGAAACAGTTATCCGGGATCCATTATGGGAAGCGTCGCCCTACTAAGACAAACATATTACGATGCAGAATGGTATGCCAAACACGGTAACGATTATAACATTTCTTTGGAAGAATTTGGACGGCTACAAAACCTACCGCAAATTTTTGAAGCTACCAATTTGACCGATTTGTTCAGGATCAATCGGCTCAAAGACGAGTTTGGAAAAAACTACATCATCAAAACAGATGGAGAGGAATACAAACGGATAGACTTTTTAAAAGAAATGGGAGCTCCTTTAATCGTTCCGCTAGACTTCCCTGAGCCTTATGACGTAGAAAATCCTCTGGACGCCGCCGATATTAGTTTGTCCAAACTAAAACACTGGGAATTGGCTCCTTCCAATCCAGCACGATTAGCCCAAGCAGGAATCGAATTTTCGCTTACGGCTTATGGCCTAAAAGAGCCTAAAGAGTTTTGGAAAAATTTACGAAAGAGCATCGCCTACGGACTCAGCCAGGATGATGCGCTTAAAGCCCTCACTTTGACGCCTGCAAAATATTTGGGAATAGAGGATAAATTGGGAAGCTTAGAGGCTGGAAAAATTGCCAACTTCCTGATCACTGACGCGCCCATTTTTGAAGAACAAGCAAAAATCTTGGAAAACTGGACACAAGGCCATCAAAACATTCTTCAAAGCCTTGACCTAGACCTAAGAGGAACCTATACAACCTCGGATAAAAACGCTTTAAAGATCGAAGGTAAACTTGGAAAATA
>JAJYSO010000342.1 GCA_021793535.1 Bacteroidota bacterium
TATTCTTGACCTGATTCCAAAAGAGAACTTCTGAAAGATTTCCCGCCTGCCGCAACTCCCGGGCCCGTTCTTTTAATTCTGGATTATAAGGCAGGTTAAAATAATTTTTAGAAGGGCGATAGTGGGCGGTTCCGTCTTCGACGACGTTTCCTTGGGAGGTATGTTCCACCATCCCGTCAGGCGTTGACTGATATTCCTCTTGTGAAGACGAATAATACCCACTGGCCCTCAATGTAGATTCCACTGCTCTGTTGACGGCGTAATACTGATGGTAGGCCGCTGCCTTTTTAACAGTCTGAACAGTGATCACCCCATTGGCATCCTCTTTTTTAGATTTTTCAAACACAATAAAATGCCTGATCAAATCCAGTAAAGTATGCGGATTCAGCATCCCTTGGATCAAGGTTTCCAATTGGCTGACCAAAGAGGAAGCTTCGATGACTCCATCCACCGACTTCCAAGCCATATAGCGGCTTAATCCCGCCGAAATCGTTCCTGCTTTAGCTTCCAATCCATCAGAGATTACAGATAGCGTATTGAAAGTAAACAAAGAAGGAATCATCGTCTTATAAGTCTCGATTTGTCTAAAAGCTGCGTGGACAGTGGCTTTTTCATCCGTAGCATTTTTCAGCTCGATAACCACCAGTGGCAAACCATTTATAAACAAAATAATATCCGGTCTTTTATGGACTCCTTTCTCCACTACCGTAAATTGGTTAACCACCAAAAACTCATTGTGCAAGGGATGCTCAAAATCAACCAAAAACACCCGATCACCGCGCTCTTCACCGTCCACGCGTTTGGTCACCGGAATCCCTTCCGTCAACAGGCGGTGAAACTTTTCGTTATTAGCCAATAAATCAGGAGACGCTATGCGCAACACCTCTTTGATGGCATCCTGCTGCGCATCGATCGGAATGCCTGTATTTATTCTCCGTACAGCACTTTCTAAACGAGCTTTCAAGATCACCTCTTCAAATGATGGCCTTTCTGCAGAAGCGCCGTCCGGTGCTATGTCCGTTCCGTTTATATATTCGTATCCCTGACTTTGCAATAAGTCAAGCGCATGTAATTCGATTTCATTTTCGGTCATAATACTAAACTATCTTTATTACGGTTAGCAAAATCCCGTTCAAATGATCAAAATCACCGTCCGTAGTTAAGAGAGGAGCGTCAATAACTTTTGCCGTGGCAGCAATCCACAGATCATTTTTACCCATTTTTCGTGAGGATCCATCCAGTTTATTCCCTTTAGAATCGGTTAATTTTCTTTTTGAATACCCATCAATTAAGCTGTATGCTTCTAAAAGTTGCTTATCTCCTTGATTGATATCAATGGTAGTTACTTCATTTAGAAAGTTATTTAAGGTTTGAATCTTTTTCTGCCCCCACTGATTCTGACGGCTAAAAGAGTCTAATTCTGCTTTTGTAGCTACAGAAATAATAATATGGGGACTCTCTCCTAATTTTTTTATTTCTTCTAAACACTTTTTTCCTTGTGGAGAATCTTTGAGAATATGAAGAACAGTACAAGTATCAATTATAATGTTCTTCATAGATGGGTATCTTTAAGCATTTCTTCAAATTGCTCTTCACTTATTTCATCTTTTAACAATCCAGACAGCCCTTTCAATGCATCAAAAGAATTGTTCTTAGCTTTTATTTTAACTACATTAAATAGTTGTTGCTGAACATTTTTTGCTACTGGTATAGACGAGAAATATTTATCAGCTTCTTGTGGAGTATTAAAATCTTGAATCTCCACAAAACTTAAATCTCCATTTGGTTTATAATGAGCTTTACCTCTCACTGTTATTTCATTTCCCATAAAATCAAGAAGATTTTTTATGTCTGTATCTTTTTTAGCAATCAACGTCACAGAACCTTCTTCTGTTAACAAACCCAATTTTCCTTTAGACATCTTCATTTCGTCTAATTCACCATATATAACGATATTTCTTGCTTCGGGAATGCTTTCTTCCATAACCTTAATTTTTTTAAAATCATCCCGTGTAAGTTTGACCTCTGCTACTGTACCTCGATTGGCTAGGTAGAAAATCTCATTGTCACTGATAAAGTTCCGTTTGAAATTCATCAATGAACGTAGCAAAGGCTTATCTATATCGACCTCGGACTTTTCTGAATCCAAAGCAGCGTGAAAAGAACGGATAACCAAGGCCATGGGGGTTAGGTTTAAAACATCTTCTTTCGGTTTAAAAACATCTAATTGAACACCCTTTATTGTTTCCGAAAAATGTTTACAATCAATGGTCAAAGAAGTGCCTTCATTTACATCGCCTACTATGTTCTCTAAAAACATATGTAGTGCTTTTTTTAAGTGCTTATCAGGCGTAATATCACTATAACCTCTAAGCTGAAGCATCAATGCTTTTGTAGCAATGTCTTTTGTTGACTTCGTAAGCATAGCCAAACGGTCAAATTCAATTCTACCGTTGTCTTCATTTTCACCTATTATTTTTATATCGTAATTCATTCCCGGTTCATTTTAAAGTTCAACTATTACACAAAGATACTCAATTAGGACAATCTACTGTATTCTTGGCCTT
>JAJYSO010000343.1 GCA_021793535.1 Bacteroidota bacterium
ACTGGTACAGTACATCAAGTTGGCTGCCACAGCAGAAGGATTGAGTAATCCGTATGTACGAAGCCCTAGGTTACCGATTGAAGGAGCAGAGCTCAAACACGTACAACAAGTGATTGAAGAAGGGATTAAAACCCGACCAGATTTGAAAAAGTATTCCTTCTAAAAGTTGCTCCAATTCAGTTGCACACTTTAAAAATCAGCCTGAAAAGCCTAGCTTTTTTCAGGCTGATTTTGTTTTACCATACCCTTTACCAAGGGATGGTCTTCCTTTTCCTCCCTTCCTCTTTTTTAATAATTTCATAAAATAGAATATAACATATAAAAAATATAAATAACTGATTATAAGTTTATTATATATATTAATATCAAGTATTAGTTTAATTTTAATAAGAATTTGATCACCCTGATACAACACAGGTGGGTTTTACGCTTTCGGGTAGAGTATGGCTTTCTATTGTCCTGTTTTTAAAAAATTTACGGTTTTCCTTAATAAACCCTTTATGAAACCTTAAACATTTCTCTATATTTACCCATCAAAATTTCAAAACCCAATTCCATGCGAACAAAAAAGACACTTTTATTAACCTTCTTATTGCTTTCTTTCGCCATTTTCACCGCGAAAAGTGAAAATTACCCACCTCAGATCGCGAATGACAGCACCGGACAATCCCAAGTACTCACCCCACAACAATCTAAAACGAGTGGTAGTGTCACCATTGCCGGAAAGCGAATCGATTACGATGCAACGGCTGGGACTTTAATTTTAAAAAACCAAAAGAACAAGCCCACCATCAGCATGTCTTATGTGGCTTATCTTAAAAAAGGAGAATCCAACAAAGCCAATCGACCGATCACCTTTATCTACAACGGTGGCCCGGGAAGCTCTTCTTCTTGGTTACACATGGCCTCATGGGGCCCTCAAATCTTCGATATCGAAGATCTTCAGTATGCCAAAGCGCCTTTTAAAACAAAAAACAACGACAACAGCTTGTTGGATGCCAGTGATTTGGTTTTTATCGATGCTCCTGGCACCGGGTTCGGTCAAATCATCACCAAAGAAATGGGTGGTGCAGGAACACGTGAAGACTTTTTTGGAACCGACCAAGACGGAATGGCTTTTGCCAATTTCATTTACGAATACATTACCGAGAACAACCGCTGGAATTCTCCCAAATACCTCTTCGGGGAAAGTTATGGGACCTTGCGTTCACCGGTTGTTGCCAGAGATCTTCAACGAATGGGAATCAGTCTTAATGGGATCATTCAACTTTCACAGCTGCTAAGCTATATGAATGCTTCCCGAGCCATACCTGAAAATCCAGGTGCAGATCTAAACTATGTATTGATGTTCCCCACGTATGCAGCCACAGCCTATTACCACAACAAAACGGCCCATCAATCCACGGACCTCGAAACCTTTTTAAAAGAAGTTGAAGATTTTACAGCCCATCAATATGCCACAGCACTGAGCAAAGGTGTCAATCTGGACGATGCGACCAAGCAGCAGGTAGCTCAGAAAATGCACGAATACACCGGTTTGCCCATTAATTACCTACTAAAGGCCAACCTCAGGGTTAAACAGCCGCAATTCACACAAAATTTGTTGGGAGATAAGAATCAAATTACCGGAAGATTGGATACGCGTTTTACCGGAGATGCAATCAACCCATTGAGCGAAAATGCACAGTACGATCCTATGGGGGCTCATACCGGTGCTGCCTTAAGTGCTGTATTAAACACCTATTTCCGAGAAACTTTAAAATTTGGAGAAGGGATGCACTACAAAACCAGTGGAAACGTACGTCCATGGAAATATACTCGAAGAGGAGAATTTGGTTTTCCAAATGTAATGGGAGACCTTGCGGAAACGATGATTGTCAACCCCACGATGAAAGTGATGGTCAATAGCGGTTATTTTGACCTTTCCACCCCCTATTATCAAGGTAAATACGAAATGGCTCATCTCTTGATTCCTAAACATATCTATGAGAATATAGAATTCAAATATTACCAGGCCGGACACATGGTTTATTTACACCCTGAATCCTTCAAGGAACTGCATGACAATGTAGCCGACTTTATCAAAAGGAGCTATTAATCCCAAAGGGAGTTTAAAATAGTAAGAAAATAATAAAGAGAAATTAGCTGTCTCCCCTTCGAGGCAGCTAATTTATTTTCATCCTTTATTTCTCGCCAAACCAGATCTCCCTTTTATTCCAAAGAGAGTAGGTTTTATGATTTAAACTTATATATTCTATAATTTCCCTACTTTTGTCAAAAATTAAACTTGACTATATGAAAGCCTACGTTTTCCCCGGACAGGGGGCACAATTCCCCGGGATGGGAGCTGACTTATATGAAGCCTATCCAGAAGCCAAAAAAATGTTTCAAAAAGCCGACGAAATCTTGGGGTTTGCGATTTCTAAAATAATGTTTACCGGAACACAAGAAGAGTTAAAGCAAACCAAAGTTACTCAACCCGCCGTGTTTTTACATTCTGTTGTTCTGAATGAGATCATCAGTCAAAAAGAAAAACCGGACATGGTGGCCGGG
>JAJYSO010000344.1 GCA_021793535.1 Bacteroidota bacterium
ATTATTAGTTAAATATTTGCTTTTCAGACACTTAAATATAAAACTATTCCCGCTATTTTGCAAGAAAACAACCCTAAATATTAATCGAACTCAGGTTATAACTTGGAATGCAAAGTAAATTGTTCGCTTCCCCCATGGTTGTTTCGCCAAATAAGCGTTCCAATATTGTCCTTAGTGGCTCAGCAGAAAATTTCCCTTTCCACAAAAGCTGCTTGAAAAACTGCCATTTACGTTGAGCATAACGGATCAGTTTATTTTCTGATACCGGAAAGATCTTGCTTCCTTCATTGAAGTACATATCAGCGATTTCCTGAGCAGAAATTCCTTTACTAAGCGCTAATGCAATTAGTCCGCCTGTGGAAGTTCCACAAATCATGTCAAAATGGTCACCTATTTTCTTACCTGTTTTTTCTTCTATTCTAGCAAGGATGGATGCACTATATAGGCCTTTTATACCTCCGCCATCTATTGTTAGGATTTTGAATATTTTACTTTCATTAGCTTTCATTGGTATTGTCTTGGTTGTTAGTTTATTGAAAGCCGCCGAGCCGATGTGGCGAAAGGAGCGGAGCGAATTTCGCCACATCTCGTTAATATACGCAACTTTCCTTTTCTCACTTACGTCAATATTCCTAATTCGGCACTATTAACGCAATAAAAAGGGTATTTGTAAACATGGTCGCTTGATTATTGCTATTAGTCTCTTATTTTAAATCTCTTTCTTTTTGTTGAAAATTGATCGTTATACGTAAACATAGTAATTTGTTATGATGTTTACAAGACTGACTTTATAAAACAGTTGGATTTATTAAAAGTGCCATTCTGACTGTATGTTTCCGTTATTGCCATTCATATAATCGGTTGCCATGCTTGAGTTTCTGTATTTTCAGTAGCTCAGGAGAGCAAGGTTCTTCCTGCAGCATCCGTCACGGAAAAGTTCACCAAAATTGATTTCCAACTGGATAGCCAGGTGGTCATCCGATTGCTGGCAGAGCTGAAAATAAAAATAGGAGAGGGGAGAATATAAAAGCAGCAGTTCAGGAATCAAAAAAAGGTGCCTCGAACACCCGGTCCAGCAACAGACCTTCCAATTGAACCTCCATACCAAAAAAACTCCCGAAGCCTCCCTTCAACGCTTCAGCTAGCTCCGCACAGGTTACGACTTAAAACGCCGCTTCGCTTCACTGCAAGCGTTTAAGCCCTTTATATTAGGGGTTCGTTTTTCTATTATTTCAGTTTTTTGATAGCTGTGTTTTGAGTTAAGGATTCCATTTGAGTTATTGCTGTTTTATTTAATTGAACAAGTCTATCCTTTTGGGAAATTCCTTGTTCAATTAACAAAGCGTTTATACTTTCTAAATTGCTCAAAACAACCAATTGCTCCAATGTGGTATAATCTCGGATATTCCCTTTTTTGCCCGGATTATTTTCTCTCCATTGTTTTGCTGTGATTCCGAATAAGGCAACGTTTAACAGATCCGCTTCATTGGCATAGACAAAACGAGCTTGTTGTTGAGTAATCTTCTGAGGAATAAGGTTTTCTTTTATAGCATCCGTGTGAATGCTATAATTTACCTTGGCTAATGTTCGCTGTAAATTCCATTCTAATTTTAAACGATTATTCTCTTCCTCTTTTAAGCGTTGGAACTCATTCACTAAATAGATTTGAAATTCAGGACTTAACCACATTGCAAAATGGAAAGCAATGTCTTTATGTGCATATGTTCCACCATACCTTCCTGCTTTCACAATCATTCCTACGGCATTTGTTCTATCTATCCATTGGCCGACAGACATAACGAAACGATTGACACCTGCCTCGTTTTTAATTACCCCGAATTCGGGGTAATTAAAATTACTATTTTTCAAATTTTCCCAAACTCCGAGATATTCCAAAGTATTTTTATTGGTTATCCATTTTCCAATTAGCCCACTTCCTTCGTTAAAGCCTCCGGTCATATCCGTCAAACTAATATAGTCAATTTCATCTTTTGAAATTACTTTTATTTCCGATTCCTTGACTTGTAATATTCTTCCTTTAGCCATATTTACATTTGTATGAATCTTAAATTTATGAAATTTACCGGTAATTTATTGATTACCACTCTTGTTTTTTTATTTCAATGACCGCTCTCTTATATACGCAACTCCTCTATCCCTTATTCCGCCAAGATCCTTTCTCAAACGTTATTACACAATAGAAATAAAGTCCTGTAAATTGCTGTTTGTTTAGTCTTAATAATTTCTTGGTCTTAAAATTATAGTTTTTATTAAAAATTGATTGTTATGGTAAGTGTAATGATTTGTTTTGAAGTTTGCAAAACTTATCTATAAATAAAAGGTTGATTCAACTCTTTTTGTCTAGTACCTTTAGGGAGGCCTGGAGGAGGGGTATGGGATCTGGAGTTTTGTCTGCAGTGACGGATCGAAAGAGTTTACCAAGGATGATTTTGCCTGGACAGCCAGGTGATCATCCGCTTGCTGGCAGGGCTGAAAAAAATAATAAATGCTTCATTAACAGCGTTGGAAAACCGTCATTAGTAGATGTTCAAA
>JAJYSO010000345.1 GCA_021793535.1 Bacteroidota bacterium
ATGGATTATCCGTGGGTTTTCCCGGCCTTGAGAAGTCCAATTGCACCTTGTTTTCATAAGCCCATTTATCCAAAACCTTACTAATAAACTCACTTCCATTATCTACCTTAATGCGTTCGAGAAGTTTATTATTTTGACAAAAAAACGCAGAATAGCGAGATCAAGCCACACTTAGCCCTCCTTCTGATACCAAGAAGCATACTGCCGATAATTCTGAGCAACACGCTGAATTTCTCCTGAACGCAACTCCGGACTTACCGCTTTGAGCTTACGTGCAGGAACTCCGGCATATATGCTGCCCGGCTCAACTATAGTTCCTTGGGTCAATACCGCTCCGGCAGCAACAATACTGTTTTGACCAATATGACAATGATCCATGATGATGGCTCCCATCCCAATCAGCACATTATCTTCAACGGTGCACCCATGAACAATTGCGTTATGTCCGATGGACACATTATTCCCAATAACCGTTTTAGATTTCTGGTACGTGCAGTGAATCGTTGCATTGTCTTGGACATTGACCTTGTTTCCCAAAACAATACTGTTCACATCCCCTCTCAAAACCGCATTAAACCATATAGAGCACTCTTTCCCCATAGACACCTCCCCTATGATTACAGCCGTTTCAGCTAAATAGCAATCAACGCCAATCCTGGGATCATGCCCTCTAAGTTTTTTAATTATCGCCATACTAGTAATCGCTTATCAAATTATTTTTTTAAGGCCTTTTCACCCCCTCAGCCTTTTCCTCAGACAAAGCTTTCAAATTTGGTAAAAAATAGGCAATCAGGCCCAACAGCAGCATAAAAGAACACAAATGATATACAAAATAAATGTCTTTAAAATCAGCCAATACCCCGAGCAATGCTGCCATTACCCCCGCAATACCAAAGGAAGATCCATAAAAGAGTCCGGATATCATTCCGATTTTACCGGGCATTAATTCCTGTGCGTACACGATAATAGCCGGGAAAGCGGAGGAAAGCACAAAGCCGATAATAATACTAAAAACGCAGGTCAATACCAAACTATTCAAGTACGGCATCAGCAAAGCAAAAGGTGCAGCTCCCAAAATAGAAAACCAAATCACATATTTTCTTCCATATTTATCGCCCAAAGGCCCACCAAAAAAGGTTCCCACAGCAGAGGCAGCTAAAAATCCAAAAAGAAAAAGTTGAGAAGCCTTTACCGACACGCCAAACTTATCGATAAGGAAGAAAGTAAAGTAACTGCTGATACTGGCTAGATAAACATATTTTGAAAAAATCAGGATCAACAGCACCACCACCGTTCGGTGTACCACCCTTTTAGACAAATGGGTGTTGTAGTTCTCAACGGAAACACTTTTTTTCAAGGACTTGAGTGTTTTCATCCGCTCTTTCGTCCATCTACCCACATAAATCAGCACCAAAATCGCAACCAAGGCCAATAGCCCAAAATACGCCGCATGATTTCTTCCATAGGTCACTACAATAATTGCCGTTAGCAAAGGCCCTACCGCCGTTCCCGTATTCCCGCCTACTTGAAAAATAGATTGTGCTAAACCCCGCTTCCCTCCAGAAGCCATATTAGCCAATTTAGAAGACTCAGGGTGGAATATGGAAGATCCTGCACCAATCAAAGCAACAGAAATAAGGATCCCGGTGTAACTTGAAGCAAAGGCAATAAAAATGAGCCCACTTAAGGACAAACACATTCCCAAAGCCAACGAATAAGGCTGTGGATGCCGATCGGTATAAGCCCCGACAAAAGGTTGCAAAATACTCGCAGTCATCTGAAAGGTCAATTGAATCAACCCAATTTGAGCAAAGGAAAGGGCGAACTCACCTTTTAATAAGGGGTATATAGAGGGGATCAGCGATTGGATCATATCGTTCAGCATATGTGAAAAACTGATGCTGAATAAGATTCCATACGCCGTAACCTGTCCAACTTGTCGGGTAATGTTTTTTTGTTTCAAAGTGCTAATTTCAGGACTACAAGTTTACGGCACTTAATTCAAAAATCATTGCTTTTTTGGGACTAAACTCCTCTCCATTCGATCAAGATAATCTATCAAAATCCACCTTTCCAAAAATAATTTACACTTATCGGGGGTAACAAATCATCTCGAGGTTGATCTCCTAGTAGTAGAAACCTTAAAAGTCATATATTATGAAGACACAAAGAAAATCCAACACAAACAATCCCTTTATGGTGATGATCATTTTAGTAATTGCAGCTTTTACCATAACGAGCTGTAGTAACGATGATTTAATTCCCAATTCAGAACTGGGCATGGGAAAAGAACATCCGGAAAGTATAGATAAAGACCCTGTAGATGGCACTGGTGACGCTCCCGCTAAAATTTGCTGGAAATGTATAGGAGAAGTAGCCGGAGCCGATCTATTGGGAGCCGGAATGGGATTTCTTAACGGTGCAGGCGGAGGCCCATATGTTGCAGGAGGAAGCGCCGTGGTATACGGAGTGATGAGTTCAGTCGCGGCAACAGCCATCATTGTCGATGACCAAGATGATAACGGAAAAGAATCTTTCCTACA
>JAJYSO010000016.1 GCA_021793535.1 Bacteroidota bacterium
TCTATGCCATAAGGCTCAAGCCCCCCTTCCGCAATGGACTTATTTTTATCTGGAATAATTTTATCCACATTGACCCTGTATACTATCCCGATCCCGTTACAATGTTCACACGCACCTTTTGGCGAGTTAAAGGAAAACGTATTGGGTTCCGGGTTAGGATAAGAAATTCCAGAGACCGGATCCATCAAGGTACGGCTAAAATAACGCACTCGATCCGCTCCATCTTCAATCACCATCAATACATCCTCTCCATGGTTCATCGCCATATCTATACTTTGCAAAAGGCGTTTATCCTGCTCCTTTGTCTGTCCAATTAACATCCGATCGATGACAATCTCAATGTCGTGAGTCTTATAGCGATCCAGCTTCATTCCCTGCTCAATATCCCGAATCTCCCCGTCCACCCGGACCTTCACAAATCCCTTTTTTGCGATCTGTTGAAACAGTTCCCTATAGTGCCCTTTCCGAGCGCGAATAACGGGCGCTAGGATATTGATTTTCTTTCCCTTAAAATCGTTTTGAATCAAGGTCATGATTTGCTCATCGGTGTAGCTCACCATCTTCTCCCCGGTGTGAAAACTATAAGCTTCCGCAACTCGGGCATAAAGCAACCGCAAAAAGTCATAAATTTCCGTAATGGTTCCCACTGTACTTCGCGGGCTGCGACTGGTCGTTTTTTGCTCGATGGCGATAACCGGAGAGAGCCCGTCAATCTTATCGACATCTGGACGTTCCAATCCTCCTAGAAATTGGCGTGCATATGCAGAAAAAGTTTCGATATAACGACGCTGCCCCTCCGCGTATATCGTATCAAAGGCCAGGGAAGATTTACCCGATCCCGATAGCCCTGTAATCACCACCAACTGATTCCGAGGGATGCGCACGTCTATGTTCTTCAAGTTATGGGAACGTGCTCCATACACCTCTATATACTCTTCAAATGCTGCCATAGGTCAATCAAAAGTGCAAATTTACCGATTTTAGGCATGAATGAGAAGCATAAAGTTGATGAACTTACAATGAAACAAGGGGCAAGTCTTCCTCTTAAATTGACCTTATCTACTGCCTTTCACGTCGCTGTTTCTAGACAAAAAAACTTTTACAGCTCCTGTCCGCCTAGCGAAAAAGATCCTTAAGCAGTACCAACCCAATAAGAAGGAGTCCGGCATACACATACTTTACAAAGCGCTCCCGCTCGAGTTTGTGATTAAAATAACGCCCCAAAAAGATGGCGGGAAGCACAACAGGAAGCGTCCATAACGAAAGAGTCAATACTTCAGTGGTTAAAAGATCCTTCACGCCGTACCCGACAACCGTCACCAGAGAAATCGGTAAAAAATAAGCTTGAAGCGTCGCTCTAAAATGCGTGGCGGACCATCCCCTTAAATCTCCATAGAGCACCAAAGGCGGCCCATTCAACCCATAAGCACCACCAAAAATACCGGAAAATACACCACAACAAAACAACCAAAACTTATGGTCAGATGGTAACCTATATTGTTTTTTGGAGAAAAGGGCGTACAAGGCATACGCGATCAAAATACCTCCTAATATCCCCTTCACCCATATGGCGTGGCCATAAAGCAAGATCAACAGTCCAAGTGGAAGGCCCAGTAACGCATAACCGATCAGGTATTTTGCACTGCTCCAATATATCTTATGGTGATCCTGAATCACAATAACCCCTGCGATGACCACGGAAATAATAACCGATAAGGGAACCGCTGTCTCCAAAGGCATAATCAAAGCCAGAAGCGGGACGGCAACCAACGACTCGCCAAATCCAAAGACCGAACGCACCAAAGAGGCTACCCCTACAATAAGCAGAACGCAAAGGACGATTTTATGTACCGTTTAAAGGTTAATTATTCCTGGTTTTGAGCCTATTTACTTCTAATTGCTTACCCGTTAAGGCAAGCCCCTACTGTTCATATTTGGCGCGCTACGCATCTACTATGCAAGCGCTTTTGGAACGAGCATACCTTTGGTCGGAAGGCTACCTTGTTTATTCTATTAACAAGGCTTCACCCGATACCACTGGTCAATATATTTTAACACAAAGTTAGTCGCTTATCGTCCACAAACTAAAGAAGTGTGGGTTTACGCTCCCTATTATAAAGCGGGCTCATCCAGGTTATAGCTTTGGGCAAATCTTATCCCAATACTTCTTTTACTTTTTTACCAATTTCGGCAGGTGAATCCACAACATGGATGCCACAGGCTTTTAAGATTTTCTTTTTTGCTTGAGCCGTATCTTCACTTCCGCCTACGATCGCTCCGGCATGTCCCATGGTCCTTCCTGCCGGTGCCGTTTCTCCTGCAATAAATCCGACAACAGGTTTCTTCGATCCATTTTCCTTATACCAACGGGCAGCATCCGGCTCCAATTGTCCTCCGATTTCTCCAATGAGTACGACCGCTTCGGTTTCCTGATCATTGATCAAAAGTTCCAAGGCTTCTTTAGTTGTCGTCCCGATAATGGGGTCTCCGCCGATACCAATGGCAGTACTGATGCCCAATCCCTCTTTGACGACCTGATCGGAAGCTTCATAAGTTAAGGTTCCCGATTTGGAAACAATACCTACTTTTCCTTTTTTAAATACAAATCCGGGCATAATCCCCACTTTAGCTTCTTCCGGAGTAATAACGCCAGGGCAGTTCGGACCAATCAAGCGGCAATCTCGGTTACGAATATAATTCTTCACCTTGATCATATCTTGAGTCGGTATCCCTTCTGTAATGGCAATAATCACCTTGATTCCGGCATCTGCCGCTTCCATGATGGCATCTGCGGCAAAAGCTGGTGGGACAAAAATAATACTTGTGTTTGCACCCTCTTTCTCTACTGCTTCAGCTACTGTATTATAGACAGGTTTTCCCAAATGATCCTGCCCTCCTTTTCCCGGAGTAACCCCGGCCACTACTTGAGTTCCGTAATCAATCATTTGTCCGGCATGAAACGAGCCTTCACTCCCGGTAAAACCTTGAACAACTATTTTCGAATCCTTATTAACTAATACGCTCATAGATATGTAATTATTTTTATGCTTTGCAAATGTACTTTATTTATCCCAATCTCCGGGAGCTTTCCCTTAAATTTTACCCGTATGAAAGCGCCTGAATGCAGAAAACTATTCCTTGCCTACTTAGTGAGACACATCGAGCTTTAGCATTTCAGAGCAGAACGCTTGAGTGGCTTTAAACTGCTCTTCATCCGTATCCACTTCCCGATTCCAAAAAGGGATCATCTCATCGAGCTTCTGCTGCCATTCTATGGAATCCATCTGATCGGGAAAGACATAACTGAGTACTTCTAACATAATGTGTACAGCTGTCGAAGCCCCGGGAGACGCCCCTAACAAGGCGGTGATCGTGCCGTCTTTACTGTGAACTACTTCGGTCCCAAATTGAAGTTTTCCCCATTGTTGCTTATCCTTTTTAATAATCTGGACGCGTTGTCCGGCAATTCTCAACTCCCAGTCCTCTATTTTGGCATCTTTTACAAATTCACGCAATTCTTTAACGCGATCTTTAGGAGACATCATCACTTGAGAAATCAAATACTTGGAGAGGTCCAAGTTATGCCAAAACGCTCCCAATAGGGATTTTATGTTTCCCAATTTAATGGATTTGAACAGATCGGTATAGGAACCATTTTTTAAAAACTTGGAACTAAAGCCCGCAAAAGGGCCAAAGAGCAATTCGCGCCTTCCTTCTATATAACGCGTATCCAAATGTGGTGTCGACATGGGCGGTGCATCCGGACCTTCCTTACTGTATACTTTTGCCCAATGTTGATTGACCAAGGCTCTGTTTTTACAAATTAACCACTGCCCGCTCACCGGAAATCCGCCAAACCCATCCTTTTCAGGAATACCTGTTTTTTGAAGTAGCGGCAAAGCATCTCCTCCTGCACCGATAAAGACATGCTTAGCCACTAAATAGCTGCGCTTTTTGTCCCTGCGGCTGCGCACCCCAATCTTCCAATTTCCGTCTTTTTGCCTTTTGATGCTCAACACCTCTGTATGGAGGATTACCGGAGTATTAAATTCCTTTTTTAGAATGTCAAAATACAATTGCGTCAAGGCCCCATAATTTACCTCTGTTCCCATTTCCATACGCGTAGCTGCCATAACTTCGTCTTCATCGCGCTCCCTCATAATCAAGGGAAACCACTTCTTAAGCACCTGTTTATCCTCTGAAAACTGCATGCTTTTGAACATTGGTGTTCTTTGGAGCGCTCGGTAACGCTTCCTAAGAAACTCCACATCTTCCTGTCCGGTTACCCAACTGTGGTGGGGGCAGGACTTGATAAACCGCTCAGCATCCCCAATCAGTCCTTCTTTGACTAAATAGGACCAGAATTCTTTGGAGCGTTCGAATTGGCTTAAGGTATTGACGGCTTTGGTAATATCGATACTGCCATCAGCTTGTTCGGGGGTATAATTCAATTCACAAAATCCCGAATGTCCGGTCCCGGCATTGTTCCAGGCCTCCGAACTCTCCAGCCCCACTGCATCTAAACGTTCAAAAACAGCAATCTTGTAAAGAGGGTTTAATAATTTGACCATGACAGCCAAAGTGCTGCTCATGATTCCTCCGCCCACACAAATTAAATCATATATTTCATCCGAATTTTGAGAGCTTTTACTCATTTGGTATTTTTTTTGCAAAGATAGCCAATTCCCTCGGTGAAAGTATTATAAATAACACCATATTTCGTCCCCTTCTCCGAACTTTAGGCTGTTGTTAACGGTATCTATTTTTAGGCATAAAATCATCCCAACCCCACCTTCAGCATACGCCATTTTCCATATTCATCCTTTTGAAAATCAATGCTCTTACACTGATGATACTCCATTAATTTTTGAAGCTCTTCTTTTAAAAATTCATTGATTTCAAAGTAAATCCACCCTCCTTTGTTCAGATGCTTTTTAGCAAAAGCCAGGATTTTTTCATAGAAAATAAGAGGGTGATCATCCTCGACGTACAAGGCCAATCCAGGCTCGTATTCCAACACATTTTTATGCATCAACCTTCGCTCACTCAACCGCACGTATGGAGGGTTGGAAACCATCACATCCACGGCTCCCAAATCATCACTCGGGTTTAAAATATCAACTTTTTCAAAGTGGACCTCCACCTTGTTTTCTCCCGCATTCTCACGGGCTACAGCCAGCGCTTGTTCTGAAAGGTCCACCGCGTACACTTGTGCCTTATCCAAGACTTTAGCCAGGCTAATGGCAATACATCCGCTTCCGGTTCCAATGTCCAAAATCTTGATCTTTTTACCTTGTTGTTCCTGAACGACCCACTGCACCAGGCCTTCCGTCTCAAAACGAGGGATGAGTACATCAGGGCTCACTTTAAACCGCAGACCACAAAATTCGGTATAGCCCATCACATATTGGATCGGCTCTCCCCTTTTCAACCGGTTTAAAATCTGCTCCAATTTTTTGACTGAAGAAGGTTTCAACTCGCGACAAGGGGCAATGACCACATCCCATCGATTCCACCCCAAGCACTCCTCAAAAACAAGGAGAAAAAATGCACGTATCTCCGTTTGGGGATAGTCTCTTTCCAATTCTTTCCTCCATTTTTTCTTAAACTCCTCAACAGTCATATGCACCTCTTTATCTTTGTTCACCCTTTAGGATCCGACAGGCCAATACAAAAATTATCTACTGCAAGACAACCAACTTCTTTTATCCTACTCCTACTTTTTCCGATGGTAATCTACCCGAGAAATTTTATGGCCTTGTTGCCCCAAAAATTATGTACTTTTGGGGGGTGAAAGTACATGAAAAATACATGAAACGTTGCCTTTATCTGGCAAAAAATGGATTGGGACGCACCTATCCCAATCCTTTAGTCGGTTGTGTCCTTGTATACAAGGACAAAATTATCGGTGAAGGTTGGCACCAAAAAGCGGGGACGGCCCATGCCGAAGTCCTCGCCATTAGAAGTGTAAAAAACAAGGCGCTTTTGAAAAAGGCCACCCTTTATGTCAATCTGGAACCCTGTAGCCATTATGGAAAAACCCCTCCTTGCAGCCAACTGATCCTTTCCCAGAAGATTCCCAATGTGGTCATCGGCATTTCCGATCCCAACCCTGTGGTTGCCGGAAGGGGCATTCAACAGCTCCGAGAGGCGGGGGTGAAGGTACAGGTAGGCTGTTTAACAAAAGAATGCCTTGCTTTAAACAAGCGCTTTCTCACCTTTCAACGCAAAAAACGGCCTTATATCATCTTAAAATGGGCGCAAACTGCAGCCGGCTTTATCGCTCCTGAGACCCAAAAACAAGGGGAGCCGTTCTGGATTACAAACCCTTATTCCAAACAACTGGTGCACCGCTGGAGAAGTGAAGAGCAAGCGTTATTAGTCGGTAAGCACACGGTCTTAAAAGACAATCCACGGCTCAGCACACGACTCTGGCACGGCCCCAACCCACTTCGACTAGTCATTGACAAGGAATTGTCGCTGCTGAACCATCCAGATCTTCACGTGTTGGATCAACAACAAAACAGTCTCATTTTTTGCGGTGTCCCGGAAGCAGATCGCCCTCATCTCCAATTTAAACAACTGGATTTTAGCCAAGAGATACTCCCAGCTCTATTGAAGCATTTGTACAGCTTAGAAATACAATCTCTTATTGTCGAGGGTGGACGAAACACTTTACAACACTTCATTCATCAAAGGGTATGGGATGAAGCCCGTGTATTTACCGGAGCAGCCAATTTAAGCAGTGGGATTAAAGCCCCTGTATTCTCCTTTTCTTCCTACACCCAAGAAACATGGTCACAAGACCGGCTCACGGTCTATTACCCTCCTAAAGCACCGACATTATAGCTAAAGGAATCCCTTCGTTTATGCACAAAAACACATCCTATATGAACCACCGTACACAAAAAGAAGTTTTTAACCATTTCCTCTCATTTTCAGTTGTTCTATTCTTCTGTTTTTCGAGTTCTGCCCAACTGCTCCAACGGCAAAAAGAATTTACCAGAGCAGACGAGTTAAGAGGGGGGCTGCGTCCGGAGCGGACGTACTATGATGTTCTAAAATACGATGTATACGTCGATTTGGACATTCCCGGGAAAGCCATTTCGGGGAAAAATCGAATCACTTTTAAGGTTCTCAACACTTTAACACGCATACAATTGGATCTGTTTGAAAACATGCAGATAGACAGTATTGTGGATCAAGGGAAAAGGCTTTCTTATTCCCGAGACAACAATGCCGTTTTTATAGACTTTGATTCCGAATTACAAAAAGGAGCCGTACAAACTCTGGATTTTTATTTCTCGGGCAACCCCTTGATCGCCAAAAACCCTCCTTGGGACGGCGGTGTGATCTTTACCAAAGACGAGCAAGGGAAAGATTGGGTCAGTGTCGCTGTCCAAGGCACGGGAGCGAGCCTATGGTACCCCAACAAGGACACCCAACGAGACGAGCCTGAAGAAGCGGAAATCCACATCCGTGTGCCCCAAGGGTTGTCGGCCATAGCCAACGGCCGGCTAACGGGCAAAAAAACACTACCGGGCAACCAGGTAGAATGGTCATGGAAGGTCAACAACCCGATTAACAACTACAATTTAATTTTCAACGTGGGCAATTATGTGCATTTTTCGGACCGGCTTGGAACTTTAGACTTGGATTATTATGTCTTACCGTATCATTTGGAAAAAGCCAAGGAGCATTTCAAAGAGGTAAAGCCCATGCTGCGTTGTTACACTGAAAAATTCGGGGACTATCCCTTCCCAGAAGACGGTTACAAACTGATCGAGACCCCTTATTTGGGAATGGAACACCAAAGTGCCATCGGATACGGAAATGGCTATCAAAAGGGCTACTTGGGAAGAGATCGTTCCCAAACCGGGGTGGGGTTAAAGTGGGACTTTATCATCATTCACGAATCGGCTCACGAATGGTTTGGCAACAGCATCACCGCAGCAGACATCGCGGACATGTGGATTCACGAAGCTTTTACCACCTACGCCGAGGCCGTCTATATCGAATGCCGATGGGGATTGGATCAAGCCTTGACCTACCTTTTAGGAACGCGTAAAACAGTGGTTTCCAACGATGCACCCATCATCGGTCAGTACGGGGTAAACGATGAAGGATCTGGCGATATGTACTCCAAGGGAGCCAACATGCTACACACCTTGCGCAGCATTATCCACAACGATGAGCAATGGTGGGAACTGCTTAAAAATTTTCACCAAACCTTCAAACACCAAATCATCAATACTCAAGAAGTCATTGCTTTTTTCTCTGCCCAATCCAAACGTCCTCTAGCGCCTGTTTTCAATCAATACCTAAGGTATACAAAGTTGCCTGAATTGCAATTTAAAACGAAGGACAATCGCGTATTCTACCGTTGGCAAGCAGACGAATCGGACTTTGCCATGCCGGTGGATATCTTCCTATCCGATCAAAGAAAAAGACTTCGTCCAACCACCTCTTGGCAAGCCCTAAAGGACCCCGTTCAAGTTGCCGATGTAAAAGTAGATACAGATAACTTTTACATTGAAGTAAAAATCCTTTAACTTAGGCTTTCCTCACAAACACTAAACTATGAAACCTTACCTCTTTTTCCTTTTCATTATCAGTCTGTCTTTCCCGTACAGCTGCACCCAGCCGCAGGCTAAAACAGCCCTTCTCACCCGCGAAGTTTTTCTGGATTCTATCAACAAGCCCAACGTACAGCTTGCCGATATCCGAACACCTGAAGAATACGCTACAGAAGGCAATTTCCCCAAAGCCAAGAACATCGACTTTTTGGCGGAAGATTTTTACGAGCAGATGGAAGCAAATTTTGACAAATCCAAACCGCTTTATATCCATTGTAAACGCGGAATAAAAAGCCATAAATCCATTAAAAAACTACAGCAATTGGGATTTCGTGAGATATACGAGTTACAAGGAGGCTATGAGAATTGGCAAGGGGAAGAGTAAAACGAAAGCAAAATTATTCCCCATCACCCCATCAGCAAAGGGCTAATGCAGAAAAATCGACAACTGCTCCTCTTTAAAAAATTCAAAACTTTCGGCCAGTGGTGAAAGTAGTAATCCTTACCTTCGTGCCGGATATAGGGAATAATTATGACTACAGAACAAACGGCTGTACACACCACTTTTTTTAGCATTGCCAGTAATTTCGCTTTGGCCGTTATCAAAGGCGTTGCCGGCGTGCTGGGAAATTCTCATGCCCTGATTGCCGATGCCATTGAATCCACTGCGGATATTTTTTCTTCTTTTTTGGTGTTTATCGGCTTGCGGTACTCTACCAAACCCGCAGACGACAACCATCCTTATGGGCACGGGCGAGCAGAACCTTTGATTACCTTTATGGTGGTAGGCTTTCTAATTATTGCAGCCACACTGATTGTATACAAGAGTATTCAAAATATTCGCTCTCCTCATGAACTTCCCAAGGCATGGACTTTACTCGTTTTGGGAGCCATTATCATCTGGAAGGAAATTTCCTATCGCTTTGTCATTGCCAAGAGTAAAATTACCGGTAGTTCTTCTCTAAAGGCCGATGCCTGGCACCACCGCACCGATGCCATCACCTCTATCACTGCCTTTATCGGAATCTCCATCGCTTTGTTGTTCGGCAAAGGTTATGAATCTGCCGATGATTGGGCAGCTCTCATAGCGGCCGGTATTATCCTGTACAACAGCTACCTCATCTTCCGACCGGCTTTGGGTGAAATCATGGACGAACAGGTCTACGATGATTTGGTCCAAAAGATCCGAAAAATCGCACCAGAAGTAGAGGGTGTTCTCGCTACAGAAAAGTGTTATGTCCGCAAATCGGGATTAAAGTATTACGTTGATCTTCACGTCACTGTAAAAGCTAGCCTTACCGTTAAAAAGGGGCACGAGATTGCGCATCAGCTCAAAGATACACTCACCGAAAAACTTCCGCAATTAGGAAACGTTTTAATTCACATCGAACCTGACGACATGGCCTAAAAAAGAAGTACTCAGGGCAGCGCTTCGGCCATTTCCTTTGCCCATGCGGCCACTTTTTGGTATTCCTTATCACTGAGTTGAGCCTTATTGTGCATGCGCTGATAAGCAGGTAAAGGCATGGTCCTTTTTTCCATGACTTCCTGTATTTTTTTAAATCGCTCTGCTTGCTCTTCTTTAGAATAGGTGGCAAATTCGGAAAAATTAAGGACGGCTTTAGCCTTTTGAATATGTCCATTCATCCACCAACTCACCGGCTGAACACGGTAATACCACGGATAATCCTCAGTGTAGTTTGAATGACAGTCATAACAGGCGTTATTAAAATCCATTTGAATATCCATGGGAATTTCATACACCTTGTAAATATCATCCAGCGGTGCGGTATCACTGTAGTTTTTTGCCGGCTGAAAAATCGGTATCTGCAAGACAAGCCCCACAAGAATGACCCCCAATAAAACTTTTACAAACCCTTTCATCGCGACTAAAATTATATGGAAAAATAGCCCAAAGTACAGCGGTAACCCAAAAAACCAATTGTTAAATACCTTCTTTCCAGCGTTAAAGTTAAGGCTCTTTTTTGATTTAAAAGAATAAATTGTACCTTCGATAGTCCTTAACCCCCTTAAAATCCGATTATTATGCTACACAAAAAATTAACAAGTGCTTTTGCCGCCGCCGTAATGGTTGCCTTTCTTCTGGTATCTTGCAATACCTCCACTTCCAAAAACAGCGAAGCCTCTTCAGAGGGAACCGCTTTAACAGTCAAAGGTGAAGTCTTGGATCTTTCCTGTTATATGGCCGATGGATCAAAAGGGATGTCCCATCAAACTTGTGCACAAGGATGTTTAGACAAGGGACTTCCGGCTGGATTATTGAGCAATGCAGACGGGCAAGTCTATCTTCTTGTTGAGAATCACGACAAAGCAGATGCTTATCAAGAAATGCTAAAACACGCTGCAGAAAACGTTGAAATCACAGGGACATTAGTCACAAAGAATGGCGTACAAAGTTTAACAGTTGAAGAGATCAACATCGAAGGTTAAGCGCTCACCAAAGACAACATCAACCTTCTGTAGCTTGGCTCCTGATGCCCCTACAGAAGGTTTTATTTTTTCTAGAACGGCCAATCCGACTGCTAGAGCAGCCTTAATGCCTCTTCTTTCATCCACCCGCGTTTATCGTCGTCTAATTTTACCCGATAATACCCATTGAAATGGTCCATCACCTGAACCCGGGTTCCTTCGTGTAAAGTAAAAATGACCACAGCATTGTGGTTGGGCTCTGCATGCACATCGATTTGTTTAGCATATACGATGGCCAGTTGCTTGTTTTGTTGTTCGTTATATTGATCGTAGGCCAGCGTCACACTTCCCGCACTGACCAATATGGCCAATATTCCCAAGAAAAAAAACAAGCGCTTCTTCAAGGGGCTTCTTACAAAATAGTAACCCGTTCCAAAAATAAGCATTAAAAAAGAACAGATCACTGCCAGTACCGCCCAACCATTGTAAGAAAGGGCTGTTCTCAAATTTGAAAACCAAGCCGCCCAACCCGTCTTGGGGGTCTGCTCGATAAGATCAACGGTCCGCTCCTTGGCAAATTGGAGATTGTTTAAAACATCGGGGTCCTTAGGAGCCAGTTGAAGGGCTTTGTTATAATAATAAATACTAGGGGCCAAACTATCGAGTTTATAATAGGCGTTTCCGAGGTTAAAATACACCTCAGCTGAAGCTTTATCCCCGTGGAGAATTTCTTCATATTGAGCAATGGCAGCTTGATATTCACCTGCAGCGTATTGCTCGGAAGCTTGATCAAACAAGGCTTGAGGATCGGATTGTGCCAAAGCCACTGTACAGGTTATCAACAAGATAAAATTTAAAAACATCCGCATCACATCAAACTTTTAATTGTCTGTCCACATCGGTAATAATCTGAGCTGCTTTGTCGTAATCATGCTGCATACTATTCGCTGAGGGCGGGGTGTAGCGTGCAAAATCACAACTGGCTAACAATCCGATAAAGCGATTGCTGGTCTCTATACTCACCGCCCGATCTTGCAGCAACTCCGCAATACGATCCTTACTCATTTCAACTGTCGGAATATCGAGCTTAGCTTTGAGGTAATTGTGCAAAGCACTCTCCAGCGCCTCGTAATAGGCTTGCTGATCACCCATGGCTTTTTTAGCTTCCGATAAATACTTACGCGCCAATTTATCTGCGCGTTTGACCCGTTTACCTGCAGTATCATTCAGTTTTTCAAGGCGTTTATTGCCGACTCCAATGACCATAGGGAGCAGCAGTACTGGCAAGAGAAGCAATGCCCAAAAGGCCGTACTTCCAAAAAAGGGAGCATCCCCTCTAGACCTTAAGTTCGTGCGCAACTTGATGTATTCAAAATGCGCAGGGCTACTGACAATTTGTTTACGTGGGACAAGAGAAGAAGCAGTCGTATCGTCGTTTTGTGCGACCAGAGCCCTCGAGCCACCCGTCACCCGCACTTTGGAAGTTTTAGCAGATAAGGTTCTGTAGGTCTTCGTCTGAGGATCAAAATAAGAAAAAGACGGTGTCTGAAGGGTAAACTCTCCTCCAGCATCAGGCACCAGCGTATACCGATCAGCAATGGAGCCTTTCATCCCTCCCCCTTCTACTTGTACATTTTCGGAATGCTCTGGATCATATACCTCAAAGGATTGTGGCGCTTCTAGTTTCGGGAGTTGAAAAAGTTTTAAATTCCCAGTTCCAGAAACCTTAACCGTAACATCCAAGGATTCCTCCGCCTCCAACTCTTCTTTGGAAGTTTCCAATGCATAGGAAAATGTTCCTACCGCACCACTAAAATCAGCAGGTTTACCCTCCTCTGGCAATGGACTTACCGTAAGCGTTCGGCTTCCTGAAGACATTTTCTTTTCTATAGGTCTAAAGATCTGGCGGCCGAAGAAATCTCTTCGGCTGGTCGGAATTTCGGTAGTGTAATTAATGGTGAGCGGCTCGATTTCCAACTTTCCATCTTTCTGCGGGTAAAGAACGACCTGTTTTAAATACACATAGCGATAATTGTCGTCCCCTCGATAACTCCCATGGTATACTTTATTGGGGTTGATCTTGACGTCGTGACTCCAAAAATTGGCAAATCTGGGAACATCTGTGCTGTACCAATTACTCACATTGGCATCTTGTCCGACATACAATTTATAGGTCACCGTGACTCCTTGATTGAGGTAAGGAGTAGGATTGGAGATTTCGGTCACCAGGTGAATATCATTTACGTAATCTTGAATATCTTCTTCGTCTCCGTCTTTGGGCTCATCCACGGAAGCCGTCACTTCGACGGCGAGCGGAGAAGTCTTGTACACCTCTCCATTGACCTCTACGGTTGCCTGACCGATGGTGAACTGCCCTCTTTTTTGCGGTTCCAAATAATAGGTATAGGTTTTGCTAAAAGAGCGCTTCCCGTTAACCCAGCTCTGGCTAATGGACTGACGAGGGCCAGCATACAGGGTAAAATTATCAAAGCGAGGAGGGGTAAAATTATCTCCGTTTTGGTTCATCGTAAAATCCACACGCAAACGTTCGTTCAATCCGATCTTGTCTTTACTCAATTTAGCGGTAAACTCTACCTGTCCGTACCCTATAAGGCCGGTCATACAACATAAAAAAACAAGTATGTACCCTTTTGATTTCATGATGTGCTTACCAATATTTACGATTCGGGGTTCCCTTTACTTCTTTCCCCTTTTCCTCATTTAGTTTCTCTTGGACGCCCTTCTCCAAGTTTTCCGCAGCTTTCAACAAGCTCTCTGCCTGTTCATCAGAGATTCCTTGAGCGGACCGATCTCCTTGAGGCTGTTGCTCCTGATTTTCATCCGGATGATCTTGTTGATCCTCATTTTGGTCTGGGTTTTGTTGATCGTCATCTTTACCGCCACCAGAAGGGTCCTCTTGATCCTCAAGAT
>JAJYSO010000346.1 GCA_021793535.1 Bacteroidota bacterium
ATCTATCAAAGCATCATGTGTATTGTCCCGTCCCTCATTTCGAGTATCAACACTTGCCACATCGATGACGAATTCAATATTTGCAGTCGTTAAATCGTCAGGATCCGCTTCAATTGTTGATTCGAAGTTATGAAACGTACCTTTTGTTTTTGAAACCATCATATGTTTCACTGAGAAGTCCAGACTACTGTGTGCCGTATCGACCGTCCATTTTGTTTTTGTCATGATAAATTTCTCCCTCCATCATTTTTCCCATATGCTGGATCCACCTCAAAAAAATTTCAGAGGGCTCTTTTAAAGTGTTCCATTCGAATGCAGGAACCACATGACTTGTTCCAATCCCTCCAAACGTTTATTTTTAACACCTTTTGTTTTTCCAACATATGTTGTAAAATTTATTATAGGATTCGTATGAAATTGGCTCAACCAATACTTTTTGCTTTTTATCGTATAAACAACAATTTTATTAAAATGTCTAAAAAATTGAAGGGAGACCCTTTCATGCCTCAAGTGAAAACAGATCCTCGTATTCTGCGTACTCGTAAGTTAATCATGGATGCATTTATTAAACTTTCAGGGAAAAAAGAGTTTAAAGATATTACGATCAAAGATATTACGTCGGAAGCAACAGTCAATCGAGCGACATTTTATTATCATTTCACGGATAAATATGACCTAATGGAAAGGGTGTTAAAGGAAGATTTGATGCTCAGTGTAACCAATGAAATCGCTAAGCATGATGAACTTAACCAAGAAACCATTGTCAGTATTTTCTTATCTGTAACGAACTTCCAAAAATCTTTGCAAAAGAATTGCCCAAGAAGCTTCGAGGCATTTAGAACAACCATTGAAGCCATTATCATGAAAGAACTTAAAGATATTTTTTACCAGATGTTATTAAAGCAAGGGTCTAATGTCAGTGACCATTCTCTACGAGTTGCCGCTGTTATGTTAAGTTGGGGCATTTACGGGGCTTCTATGGATTGTCAAGACAATTGCACGATGCCGCCGGAAGAATATATTAAATTTGCTTTACCCTATGTTACCCATGGAATGGACTTCCTTGTCTCTTAAAGGAATCGTAGATCCATGATCGGTATGGATGGACATCCATTAGACCAGTCAGGGTTTTCCATTCTCGAATTAAGGTATATGGGGAAAATAACAGACTCCCTGGATACCTTTTAATTTTAAGATGAAATGGGGTATTGATTTTCTACCTGTTTTTCCTTTTCCTTCCCTCTCTTATGGGATTTTGGGCTTGGTAACCACTTACCTGGCACATAACCTGTAACAGTGATAAAAGTGATCGGCAAAGAGCCCCGTAAGTGGAATAAGGAGCCTGTTCTACAAACAATTTCGAAGGAAAACAGACTTTATTGGAGAATGAATATACAAAGTGACTTCTCCTCTTGGGTTTTAGATTGTTTGGTCACTTGAAGAATTCTCCAAGCAGGGGTGAAGTCCTTTTTTAGGCTTCCAATCCCTTGTAGTATAAGGCATTAATTTAAGATCAAGTCCAAAATTGTGTGTAAAAATTCCTCGGTTAGAGAAGTTGTCACATGATCCTTGTTACGCTAGCGTTTTGCTTTTTGGGATTGTTTTTATACCAGGACCAGTATTCCTCCATGTTGAGATATTTTCGTCCACTGGCCCATTTTTCATCCTGTTCCATGAGCAAAGCACCAAGCAATCGAATGACGGACTGACGATTTGGGAATATCCGGATCACTCGTTCCCGTCTGCGAATCTCTTCATTCAATCGTTCTATGCTGTTAGTGGTACGCAGACGCTTGCGATACCTTTCCGGAAGGGATAGAACAGCCGTCGCATCGTCAAACCCGGCCTCCAGGATGCGCATGGCTCTGGGCGCTTTTTCTTCATAAGCTTCCAAGGTTTGAGAAAGCAACAACCTAGCCGTCTCAAGATCAGGAGCATCCAAAAGCGTACGCACACGGCTGTATACCTCATCCTTCAGGACTTTGGGAGTCGCATCCAGTATATTGCGTATAAAATGGGCTTGGCATCGTTGCCAGGTGACCCCCTGGAAATGCTGGCGAATCGCACGTACGAGACCGCCATGGTCATCAGACGTGATGAAATCCACACCACGCAGGCCACGTTGTTTGAGCCAACCAAAGAATTCACGCCAATCGGCTTCCGACTCCGTATCACCAGTCATGAGACCAAGGACTTCTCGATAACCGTCAGTGTTGACACCGATGCCCACCATCACTCCCCGGGATCGGACGCGACCGTCCTCCCGTACTTTCAGATACAAGGCATCCACCAGCACAAACGGAAACGGGCTGTCGGAAAGCGGGCGCCCATTCCAGGCTTCGACGATGGGATCTAACTGCTTACACAGTTCGGAAACCGTTGATTTAGAGAAATGGGTACCACAAAGCTCTTCGGTAATCTGGGAGACTTTGCGTGTAGAAACCCCGTTTACGACCATCTCCATCAAGGCTAATACTAAAGCCTGCTCACTCCGTTGGTAACGGGCAAACAATTCAGTAGAAAACTGA
>JAJYSO010000017.1 GCA_021793535.1 Bacteroidota bacterium
ATTACCGATTGGTGATAAGCCACTTCATTGTCAATATAAGCTTTGTCAAAATCCGCACCTTCTGTAGCCTTTAATTTAGAGAGTACATCTTTTTGGCCGTCCAATAAAGATTTGGTCACCTCATTATCACTGTCTGGAGTAACCCCTAATTTTCCTACTAAGTCACTAGCGCTTTTAATGATGTTTTCATGGTCCTTAATCATCGTCTCAGCGTATTTCTTAGCAATTGAATTGGTTGATTTTTCCAATGCTAACTTGCCGTAGTCCACATCAATCTGATTAGCCGTCACCACAATAGACGCTATTTGGGCATCACTCAATTTTGTTTTGTCATCACAAGAAGACAGCAGGAATAAAACTAAAAGAGGGACAATTCCCAACATTTTTCCTGAAATAGAATTTAATGATTTCATAATACATTACAATTTAAAATTTGGATTCGCTAAGGTTAAATTTCTAATTCAAAGGCATGCGGAATCCTTATAAACATTCCTTTGAACGTCAATACGTTTATTATTTCTTAATCTCCTGCATGACGCGTTCCACCATGGGGTCACAGTGGATCAAATTAAATTCAAACAGGTCAGTTGGCGAATAAGATTTTTCAATGTGTTCCCGCAACATGGCCTTGGCCCTACTCAACCGCACCTTCACATTGGCCTCACTAATATCCAATAGACTGGCGGTCTCGGCCACATTGATTTGGTTCATTTCACGAAGCGAAAACACCATCCGATAAGGTAACGGCAATTGCATGAGGGCTTCCTCCACAATATGCCTCAACTCATGACTGCGTACTACGCGTCCAGTTTGGTCATTTGTGTTTGCATACATAGGTTTTGATTCTTCATACAGCTCTCTGGGGATCTCGTTCTTATAACTAGACTTTCGTTTTTGGTGGTAACAATTATTCAACATAATTCGGGTTATCCACGTCTTAAAGCTCGATCGCCCTCTAAATTGATTTAAATTTCTATAGGCATCTATAAAGGTGTCTTGCATCAGGTCCTCCGTATCGGCATGGTTGTACTGGTAAGAACGGCCTATTTTATATAAATAGGGATTGTATTTTCTAATGATGATCTCGTACAATTCTTTTCTTCCCCTGATGATTTCTTCAATAAGGCAGGCTTCATTCGATGCGATATCTTCTCTGGTCATTTCCATAGTAAAATAGACTACTAAATCTTGGTCTTAAAAAAGTTAATTCATTTATAGATCGGCAATAAATTGAAATAATAATTTAATACTTTTTAAAGACCTTTCTAATTATTATTAATATAATAACAAATTTAACGTATTTTTCAGGTCATTGTTCACGTCATAACAATAGTTTAACCTCATACGAAGGCACAACTCATTTTTTCATTGTTGACCCCTCATTACATTAGAGTGGGATAGATCAGAAAAGGTTACAACTTTTGTAGAATCTTTTTCCGATCATGGGCACTCCTGCTTCCAATAGCAAAAAGCAAAGCCCTTATTTTGTTGAAAATAAGGGCTTATAAAGAGAAGTATTTTTTTCTATCGATCCTGAATTTCTTGAAAGTCTCGTTTATTTCTCCCGACATAGATTTGTCGAGGTCGGCCAATGGGTTCTTTTCGCAATCGCATTTCACGCCATTGTGCAATCCAACCCGGCAAGCGTCCGATAGCAAAAATCACCGTGAACATTTCAGTGGGAATTCCCAAAGCACGGTAAATGATTCCGGAGTAAAAATCCACATTAGGATAGAGTTTTCGTTTGACAAAATAATCATCCTGCAGGGCTTCTTTTTCCAATCGCTTGGCAATATCCAAGACGGGATCTTCGACTCCTAGTTTTCCTAAAACCTCATCTGCAGACTTTTTAATGATTTTGGCTCGGGGATCAAAATTCTTGTACACACGGTGTCCAAAGCCCATCAAACGGAAAGGATCCTCCTTGTCCTTTGCCTTTGCCAAGTATTTTTGCGTGTCCCCGCCGTTTTCTTTTATACTTTCCAACATCTCGACAACTGCCTGATTGGCACCTCCGTGTAAGGGACCCCACAAGGCGGAAATACCTGCAGAAATCGAAACAAACAACCCCGCATGAGAAGAGCCGACCATCCGCACGGTGGAAGCCGAACAGTTCTGTTCATGATCCGCGTGCAAAATCAACAACTTATTAAACGCTTCCGAAACGATGGGATTCAACTCGTACTTCTCATTGGGCATGTCAAACATCATCTTAAGGATGTTATTGACATAATTTGAAGATCCATCTCCGTACTCCAATGGCCATCCGTTTCTCTTACGAAACGCCCAAGCTACCAAAATAGGGAACTTAGCCAAAATCTTGATGATCGCATTGTACATATCTTCCTGGGAATTCACATTCACAGAACCGGGGTTAAACGCCACCAAAGCACTCGTCATCGAGGCCAAAACCCCCATAGGATGAGCGGATTTTGGAAAACCGTCTAAAATCTTTTTGAGATCATCATCCAAGTAGGCCTGTTTTTTAATATCCTTGTTCAGTTTATCCAATTCCGATTGTGTAGGCAACTCTCCAAAAATCAAGAGGTAAGCTACCTCTAAGAAGCTTGCCTTCTCTGCCAAATCTTCAATAGCATATCCGCGATACCGCAGAATGCTCTTCTCCCCATCCAAAAAGGTAATCGCGCTTTCACAAGAGCCTGTATTTTTATAGCCAGGATCCAAAGTGATTGCACCTCCTGATTCCGCTCTTAAGGACTTGATATTGATTCCTATTTCGCCTTCGGTGCCTATGGTAACAGGCAGTTCATATTTTTTCCCTTGTAATACTAACGTTGCATTCTCTGCCATAATGTTTATTTTATAAATTTTCTTAATCTTTTAACTGGAACCCGATCAAATCAAGTTCCGCTATCCCGTGCTTTTGAAAAATACAGCTAAGGTCCCCGCTTCCTTCTCTCTATGGCCTTGATATTGGCTGATAAGAGCTAAAAATTAAAGGCCGATCGCCCGGGGTATACTGCATTTCTACCCAATTCCCCTTCAATGCGTAACAATTGATTATATTTTGCCAACCGGTCGGTTCGTGACAAAGAACCCGTTTTTATCTGCCCTGTATTCAAGGCCACGGTCAAATCAGCGATGGTCGTGTCTTCAGTTTCTCCGGAGCGATGTGAAACTACGGCGGTATAGCCGGCATTTTGTGCCCGATTAATCGCCGCTATGGTCTCGGACAAAGTCCCTATTTGATTTAATTTAATCAAAATGGAGTTCGCAATGCCCTGCTCTATACCTTGGGAGAGACGTTTTACATTGGTCACAAACAAATCGTCTCCGACCAACTGTACTTTTTGGCCGAGCTTTTGGGTGAGAAGTGCCCAGCCCTCCCAATCATTCTCATCCATTCCATCTTCAATGGAAAGGATGGGGAATTCATCAACCAGGGCCGCCAAATACTCCACTTGTTCCAAAGGGGTGCGAAGAGCTCCTTTTTCACCTTCAAACAGTGTATAATCGTATTGACCATCCCTGTAGAATTCGGAAGCTGCACAATCTAAGGCTATACAGACTTCTTCCCCAAACTTATAACCGGCCTCTTCAACGGCTTGCCCAATGGTTTTAATCGCATCTTCGGTTCCTTGTAAAGAAGGTGCAAAGCCTCCTTCATCTCCAACAGCAATACTCAAATTCCGTCCTTTTAATACTTTTTTCAAATGATGAAAAACTTCGGTGCCGATTTTCATGGCTTGAGAAAAGTCCGAAGCCAAAACAGGAACAATCATAAACTCTTGAAAAGCAATGGGTGCATCTGAATGCGACCCACCATTGATAATGTTCATCATCGGAACCGGCAAGGTTCGTGCACCGACCCCTCCCAAATACCTATAAAGCGGCAAATGCAGCTGAGCAGCAGCAGCTTTCGCCACAGCCAAAGAAACTCCAAGCATCGCGTTGGCGCCCATATTGGCTTTATTAGGAGTACCGTCCAATTCTATTAAAATACGATCTATCCCTTCTTGATCAAATAGGGAACACCCCTTTAATCGATCCTTAATTACGGTGTTGACGTGCTTTACGGCACGCTGCACTCCTTTTCCCATATAATCCGTCCCTCCATCCCGTAACTCTACAGCCTCATATTCTCCAGTAGAAGCACCTGAAGGTACAGCTGCTCGCCCGCATTTCAGCTTATCAGTCAGCACATCAACCTCAACAGTGGGGTTTCCACGTGAATCAAATATTTGACGCGCAAAAATATCTTGGATACAGTTCTTCATACCGGAAAATCAAACTTTAAAAAGTGAAAAAAATCGATTCGTTATTTTTACAATTCTAACCTACAAATATAGGATATTTTAATTTGTTTTTCGAGAAAAAGAGCTTCCTATATCCCCATAGATCGCGGTTTTAACTTTAACCGGAGGGCTTTCATTCCAGACTCCCCTTGGGCCAGAAATTACTCTTTGATAACGTTATATTTTTTTAAAATTTCCAAAGTCTGCGGTATGGGCAGTGCTTTTACTTCGTGCCCTTCTCGACCGGTCATATCCTCAGCCATAAAAAGAGAATTGTAAATGGCCTCCTCAGTAGCCTCTAAGGTAGCCAAAAACAAAGGAGACATATCGTCGTTCATCAAGCGCGGGACCTCTTGTACAGGCTGATCGTACCGATAAGGTACTCGAACATCAGGATGAGTTGAAAAAGCAATGGAATAGTCTCCACTTCCATTGGAAGAAAAGGAGCCCACTCTGCCAAAGGCAAGAAAAGAACGCTTGGCAATACGCTCCAAATTTCGGGAAGATAGCGGTGCATCGGTGGCGATGATGATCATACAGGAGCCGTCCACTTTATAGTCATCTTCACCCGCCATATAGTAATTGTTCAATTCTCTTCCAACGGGCGCTCCGGCAATATCTAAAATCCCCCCAAAATTGGTTTGAACCAGTACCCCTACCGTATAACCCCCTTTCTCTTTGGGCAATACACGAGAGGATGTGCCGATTCCTCCTTTGAAGCCCATGCAGATGGTTCCGGTTCCCGCTCCTACGTTTCCCTCGCAGACCGGACCGGTTTGCGCATTGGCCAATGCCTTGAGCAAATCCTCTTTTTCTACGTGCCGGCTTCGGATATCGTTGAGATACCCATCATTGGTTTCTCCGACTACAGCATTGACCGACCCTACTTTTTCATTTCCTTTTTGCTCCAGCATATACCCAATTAAAGCATCCGCCAATTTGGGAGCATTTAACGTGTTGGTCAGCACAATGGGCGTTTCCAAATTCCCCAACTCTTGAATTTGTGTGGTGCCCATACTCTTTCCAAAGCCATTTCCCACAAACACGGCAGCAGGTAGCTTATCCTGAAAAACATTCCCTTCATGTGGAATAATGGCCGTCACCCCTGTCCGAATAGAATCCGCTTCCACCAGCGTAACTTGTCCTACTTTTACCCCTGCAACATCCGTAATGGCATTCCATTTCCCGGTTTGCAAAATCCCTGGTTCCACCCCGTAGTATCGGAGGCGATGGCGTTCTGGAGAAGAAGTCTGTGAAAAACTAGGAGTGATCATAAGGCTTAAAAGCAGGATAGCAATTACATGTTTAACAGTCATAGAAAAAATATTAAGGTTTAATGTTTCAATTTATCTGGCGCATAGGCTTTGATTAACGCCCTAGCTAACACCCGAACAGTGTCTACCATTCTCTTTTGGCGATAAAATGCTTCCCTAATCACTAGAGGAATTTCCGTGCACCCTAAAATAACAACCTCCGCCCCCTGATCAATCAAGGTATCGGCTTGGCCGTATAAAATCTCCTTCGCTTTTCCCGTGATCTGCGTACCCGAAGCTTTCACCCCAAAACCCTTGTGATAGATGGCTTGATGCACCAGGGATTGTTCTTCTGCTTCAGGAGTCAATACCTCAAAGCCCGCAGCTTCTAGAGGATCCGCGTAAATGCGTCGCTTCCAGGTTCCCGTAGTGGAGAGTACACCAACTGGAGTACCGCTGGGGTACTGTTGAGCCAGGTAACGCACCGTCTCTTCAATAATACTAATCAATTGCAATTGGGAGCCCACTTTTTGCAGGCCTGTACGGATTTCTTCAAATATAACAGGAGCATGTGCCGTGTTACAAGGAATGGCCCCCAGACGAGCCCCATTGCGTTCCAATTTTAAAAAGATCTCTGTAATGGGAACCGCCGGATTTTGTTTCACTTTACCCTCTAAAAATTCCGTACGATCCGGAATCTTCGTCGGATCGGACCACAGCAGCACAGGAAGATGCTCCTGATCCGATAAAGCGGCGGTTTCCTCTATGATCTTATAAAACAAATCGTTACCGGCCAAGGGTCCGGCACCTCCAACAATTCCTATCATTATATGCTTATTCTTCTATGATTATTAATATCCCGCTGCACTGTCATCTCCTCGGTGATCGGCAACGATTTCAATACGGTCTCCTTCCACTTTTATGATTTCGGTTCGGCCAATGGCTTTTCGCTCTTTAAAGCTATAGCCCATCTTCTTCATCGGAGCCACGATGCTGTCGGGAAAGCCCTTTTCTTTTTCGATAAGATCGGGTTGCCATTGCATGTGGAACTTGGGTGCATTTACCGCCTGCTCCACACTGAGTCCAAAATCAATGATGTCCACAATGGATTGAAAAACAGAGGTGATAATGGTGGCACTGCCAATAGAGCCCAGGACCAAGAAAGGACGTCCTTCTTTCAATACAATAGTCGGTGTCATGGAACTGAGCATGCGCTTGTTCGGCTCGATAGCATTGGCATCCGTACGAAGGATTAAACCGTTTTTATTGGGGACTCCTGCCTTGGCACTGAAATCATCCATTTGGTTGTTCAAAACAAAACCAGCACCTTGAACCACCACATGGCTTCCAAAGTTGCCGTTTAGCGTATAGGTAGTTGAGACGGCATTGCCCAGGCTGTCCAAAGCCACGAGATGCGTAGTCTCTTTGCTTTCTTGTAAAAGCTTTCCGGCGGTAATGGCTTCACTCGAACTGGCTTTTGAAGAATCGTAGTCTTCCATCCGGGCTTTCAAGTACTCGGGATCAGCTAAAGCTTTTAAAGGCACCTCCACAAAGTTGGGATCTCCCAAATAACTGGCACGATCGGCAAAAGCTCGCCGCTCGATCTCGGTCATCAACTGTACGGACTTCAGGGTGGAAAAACCATAGTCGGCTATGGGATATTCCGAGAGCATCCCTAGCATCTGTTGCAAGACGATCCCGCCACTGGAAGGAGGTGGCATGGTCACCACTTGATGACCTTTGTAGTCAAAGACCAAGGGCGTTCGTTCCTCGGCTTGGTAGCTCATCAGATCTGCTGCAGAGATCAGTCCCGATTGAGCCTCCATCTCCGCGGTAATCAGCTCGGCAGTCTTTCCTTGGTAAAAACCGGCTTGACCTTGATCTTGAATCCGCTTTAGCGTTTGGGCCAAGTCTTTTTGAATCAAGGTATCGCCTTTTTTCCATCCCCCTTCCTTAATAAAGGCATTGCCTTCGGGATTGAACTTTTTTAACAGGCGTTGATGAAGGTTGAAAACAGCAGCAGCTTTTTCGGTAAGGGCATAACCCTTTTGAGCCAAATCAATGGCCGGTGCGATCAGCTCCTCCATCGGCAGACTCCCATAGCGCTTATGGGCTAGAAAAAGGCCGGCTACGGTTCCGGGAACTCCTATGGCCAGCCCGCCATCGCGACTGGCGCGTGGAATAACCCGCCCGCTAGAATCCTGAAACATTGTTTTATGCGCTTCCCCTGGGGCCTTTTCTCGGTAATTCAAGCTGGTATTCTTTCCGTTGGCCAAATGAATGACGGTGAAACCACCACCACCAATATTACCGGCTTCGGGGTACACCACTGCCAGAGCCCATTGCATGGCAATACCCGCATCGATGGCATTACCACCCTTTTCAAGTACGGCTGCTCCAATTGCACTGGCCAAAGGGTGAGCACTGGCTACACCTCCCTTTTGAGAGACCAGCTTCTTGGTGGAAACATAGTGGTAGGGCTCTATAGGGGATAATCCTGAATCCGAAGCTCGCTTTTCTATGCAAGAGAGTAAAGAGAGTAAGCCAAGAAAATATAAAAAATAAAGAGATCGTTTGTTGTTCATTTTTAAAAGTTTGAAGTGTGTGCGGAAATTGCAGAATACGGGTATGGGAGGCGTTCTTTCCACTGCCTTTATTTGAGTATTCTTTGATGGGAAACCAAGGCTTTTTCAGTGGAGGATCAAATGAGAAATAGAACGTCGAGTTCCTGCAGGACTTAAAATGTCCAAAAGGCTTGTTCGCCCAAAAATAATGTTGCAACCTTTTGTCTAATTTTTTGCCCATTGGTTCCGTTAGTAAAACAAACGATGCTCTCACCTGTATCCGGATAAACAAAATAAAAGTTTCTAAAACCCGGATTACTTCCTGTGTGAGCAATTCCTTTACCTCGCTTATTTCTTTGTATCATTACTCCCATTCCGTATCCGACTCGAGGCGACCTGGAACTTGAATACCCGGTCATCATCTGGTGTGTTTGTGCCTTTATTCCTTGACCTTCGACCAGGACTTTTTGAATAAAAATGCTGTAATCTCCAGCTGTGGTGATCAAGCTAAAGGCACCGTTAGGGGCATCGAACTTTCGCAAAGCTTTAGCCGTTAACCCATCATGCCCATGTGCATAATTGGGCTCCATATTTTTTTTGTAGATATAGTGACTCTCTTGCATACCGAGAGGCTCGAACACTTCTTCTTGTGCAATTTCCTCCAAACTTTTGCCGGTGATGTGCTCGATGACTTTTTGTAAATAGAGATAGCCTTCACCAGAATATTTAAAATCTGTTCCTGGAGTAAATGCCGATTGCAAGGCTGCGCCTCTGGGTTTGGTCCAGTTGGGAAGGCCGGTGGTATGGGTTAACGCCATTCGCGCTGTCATGAGTTTTGCTTTAGGCTCATGACTGAGCCGAGGGTATTGCCAATAGTTGTCCAAAGGGGTGTCGAGGTCTATGACTCCCCTCTCATACAGTTTTAAAACGGCATATGCCATTACAGATTTACTTAGAGAGGCTGATTGGAATAGGGTGTGATCGGTTACTTTATCTTGGGTACCATACTTTTTATACCCAACCACATAGCTTTTTGCACTTCCGTTCTTGAAATGTACAATTTGCATTCCCGGAATTTTTTCTTCTTGTATAAGTTGAACTAATTCCTTCTCAATAGCCACTTCTTTATCATTATTTTGAGCTGTTGTTTTCCAAAAGCAGAAGAGTCCCAGCATCACGAATATCGGGAGGAAGAGGGTCTTGTTCATATTCTTTTTATTTGGGTTAATTTTCCTTGTCCTCTTTATCAAAGAGCATTCGGGCTACCGGTCCCGCCATTTCTGCCTGACTGTGTCCAACCCCTTCAGGCATTTCAAATTTCCAGGTGAAAGGATCCCTTTTGTCATTTGCAAATTGTTTGGCATTTAAATAAAAATGCATGGCTCTTTCGACTCGGTCCCTTCCCTGTCTGCTGACCAAGACATCTTTGGGAAGGTCCTTTCGGCTTAAAACGCTATCGTCTTCTCCAACCACAACTGTATAGTCTTTACCAAAAACGCTTTTTAAGTTTTCAAGCGAGACCTTGGAAGAGCCCAATCCGTATTTGTAGTCTGCATTGTAATCTGGCATGGTATAGCTTCCGGCGGAAGCTGTGATGGTTTTAAGAGCCCTGTTGTTGGGAAAAAACCAGGAGTAACGATGAACGAACTGGGCTCCAGCTGAAAAACCGTATAATATGTACCCTTTATTGGTTTTATTTTCTTTGTGTACTACATAATCGAACAGCGGCTCGATTACAGAGAATGTCCAGTCTTTTCTTTCTTTCATCTTTCCATTTTTGTCAAAGACTCCGCCCTGGTGGTAGTCAATTGACGGATAGAGTTCGGCTGAAAACTTGGGAACAATCAATAAGAACTTGTACTGCTCGGCATAGGGAACCATGCTTTTTCTGTAATTTAAGGCAGCACGGGAGTTTCCGTGCATAAGGATCATCACTGGAGCATCTTTGGGTAAGTTTTTGGGCTTGTAGTAATACACGGTAATTGGACGGTCTTTTAAAGGCTCATAATCCGTATAGACAAACTCCCCAAGCCCGTCTTGTAAGGGAGCATTGTTGGTTTGCTGTGCATATAGCGTATCGTGCTTTAGCCCACCTGTTATACCGAAAAAGAACAGAAGGATCAGACAGGAGTTAAAATGAATTTTGGTTTTCATAGGAAAGTTTAATAGGATTTGTGGAAAATAAAAGGGTTAGGGTTAATCGATGAACTGGTGATACAATAGGTTGATCGTGGGTTTGAGTAAAGAGTTGTAGTTTCCTACTTTTCCGCTCATGCTTCCATTGGTAATGACGACAAAGCCGAATTTTTTTTCTGGATCGAAGAACATGGCACTGTAAAGGCCATAGGCCGATCCAGTGTGTCCAGTGAGTTCTATGCCGTCTACCAAGTCTCTGGCAATGCGTATGGCCAGGCCGTAATCAGCCCGATTTGAAACCTGAATTACAGGGCTTTGCATAAGTTCTGAGCTTTCCTTTTTAAGGATATGCCCATTCGGATAGGCTCCGTGATTCATGTGCATGATCATGTATTTGGCTAGATCTTTGGCAGATATTTTCATTCCGCCAGTAGGAGAATATAGGGGGGTACTGTATCCCATTTGGTAATCTTTTTTCTTCTCTTTTATCGAAGCATAGGCAGCGGGAGATGGGCTATAATCATCTGTCTTTTTATTGTAGTGATATATTTTGGCAAATTTACCTTGGTCCAAACTGTCTACGTCATAACCTCCATATAGGCCTAAGGGTTTTAGAATGTGTTGGACCACATAGGAATGGAAAGGAGTAGAGGACCATTTTTCCAATATGGACCCGGCCAGGTTATAGTTTAAGTTGCTGTAATCATATTTTGTCCCCGGCTTGTAGTTATTATAGCTTTTTTCCCAAGTGTCATTTTTTTTGGGATTGATGATATCTAAGGAGGAGTAGCGTTGGCTGTCATTGATGCTTGAGGTGTGGGATAAAATCATTTTAAGGGTGATGGGGGTGTCAGGATAGTGAGGGTTTCGAATGGGAAAGCCAATCAAATCACTGACATCATCGTCCAGGTGGAGCACTCCATTTTCTACAAGTTGTAGTAAAGAAGTCGTTGTAAAAGATTTGGATATGGAGGCAATTCTGAACAGGTCACCTTCTTGTAAAGGTGTCTTTTGAGCCTTATCCTTATAACCAATATTGGCTTGATAGGCGATCTTATTGTCTTTTACAACAACAACAGCAAGCCCTACTGCTTTATATTGGTCCGCAATCTTTTGTAATTCGGCTTCAAAGTTCTTTTGGCCATAGAAGGTTATGGGTACCAGAAGAAAAGCCAGGGCGAAAAACAAATAATTTTTTAAAAAATTCATAAACAATGTTTTATGGTGAAAATACAAAGGTTTTGTGGCGTGTAAAACGTTAACCTTTCTATGTGACTAATTCTGTTTGGCATCGAGAATCATTTCCAAGAGTTTTCCGATATCAAGATAGGAAGTTGTACCTCCGTTTGCATCGTTGTTGTTGTATACAAATACGAGATCCTGACTGGGGATAATGGTAATGACATGGCCTTTATAGCCTCTTGCAGTATAAGTGTCTTGGGGATGATGCACTTTGTTTCCTCCCAAAGGACTTACAGGGCCTACGGCTACTCTCCACATCAGCCCATATCCTCCGCCGGAATTTCCTTTAGAATGGATTTTAGTGCTTTCCTTAACCCAAGATTCGGGAATGATTTGCTGATCTTTCCACTGGCCGTTTCGAAGCATCAACAAGCCAAATCGCGCTGCATTTTTTGCGCTCATTTTAAAGGGATATCCCGGGTATTTTGACTTGTCCAAATCGTATGCATATCGCCCGTCAGTTTCGGGATTGAAATCTTCCATTCCGATGGGATCACCAATGATTCGTTTAAACCCTTCAAAAATATCTTCTCCTGTTTTCTCTTTGAAGATTTCACCGATTACATTAAAGTCCCAGTTGTTATAATACCAGTATGTTCCTGGTGCGTGACTGTGTCTTTTTGGTCGGCTGGCGGCCATGCCTTTGGTTTCGAAAGCTGCCGGATGATAGATGCCCGATCGGGCTTGAAGCAACATGCGTACCGTGGCCTTTTTTTCGGTTGTACTTAAGGAGTCGATATCGTCTATTCCCAATTCCTCAATGGTGGCGGTGGTATCGATGATCCCTTCTTTAACCAAAGGTCCATACATGGCACTCATGAAGCTTTTTCTCACTGAGTGGAGTGGAATTTTCCGATCGATGTCTCCCCAGGCTCTCAAAATTTTTCCTTTATACAAAATCAGCACGCTGGCTTCATTCAAATTACTGGAGTACGCTCGTGCAGCATCCAGTTTTTGAGCATCCCATGTTGGAGAATCTTCTTTTACCTTTTCCCAGGTAGCATCCGGGTAATAGAGCTTTGTTTTGGAATGTTTGCTTTGGCAAGAAAAGGCCATTAAAGAAAGAAGAAGTATCCCAAAGGGTTTTTTAAAAAATTGGAAAAACAAGGATAAGATCATAGCTGTTTACGTTGTTTTAGATTGAATTCTCATTTCAGCATTTTAAACACCGTTCTGTCTTCTCTTTTGAGAAGCTTATAGAACGGTGTTTGGTTTTTTGAAAGCACAACATTGTTTACTTTTGTTTGTCAGTAAGGAGCAAGCTGCTCGCCCCTTGTATTACTGTGGTGGAATGGAGTCGTTGAAATCGGTCTCCTCTCGTGGGATCCGCCATTTCCAAGCATTGTGATCGTTAGGGCCATAAGTAATGGCCAAATTGGTTAAGAAATTACCGCCTTCATCCGGGCCTTTTCTTTCCACAGGGTCGCCCCAACGTTTGAGATCAAACCAATCAAAACCTTCTGCCCACAGTTCAATGGCACGATACCTTTTGATTTCTTCAAACAGGGCATCTCCAGTTTTATTACAAGTATACTGCGGATCGCGTCCAGAGTCTCGGGTGAGTTCTTCAAGAAGATCCTGTGCTTTACTGTCGTTGTTTAAAAAATGTTCGGCTTCGGCTTCAATAAGGTATAATTCCGAGGAGCGAATATGGTTTAAGAAGCCAGCACCAGGAAGCTCATTGGCCTTAAATTTGAATTGCATGTAGGCGAATATACCGGCATCGGATTGGATGTCTGGCCATTTTTCACGAGCATAAGCCTCGAGTTCTGGACTGGCTTTTCCGTTATTGGTGTTGTAGGCCATTCCGTTTGGATCCAAAAATAAATCCCTACGGATGTCGGTATCGGGTAGACTCTCGTATAAAGGCTGGTACATGCGCTTCGGGTAGTTTCTTACGTTACTCCCTGAACCGTTGTACCCTACATAGCCGTGGAAGTACCAGAACCCGGTGGATTCATCTGGTGTACCATCATTAGCCCATAGCCATTCTTCATTGGGGTTGGCAAATCCATCATTGTACTCTTCAACACTCATCAGCGGATAACCTTCTCGGGCCAATGCAGCGTATTTTTTTGCCGTTTCATAATCCTCAACGGTAAGAGCTACTCGGGCTAAGATGGCTTGAGCCACATTGAGGTTAATCTCATAGATTTGGCTTCTTTGAAAACCCGAATCCTCGAATAAGGAGATGGCTGTATGGAGGTCGTCGTATACTTGGTCCAACACTTTTTTAAATGAAGAAAGAGGGAGGTGATCCGAGTTGGGCTTTAGTCTTAATACAACGGCATCGGTATTGCCATCGTCCATGTCTTTCCACCGGTTTCCATAAAATTGGAGTAGTTGAAAATAACTGTAGAGAT